>CBDUXZ010000281.1:0-3605 GCA_965371325.1 uncultured bacterium
GTTCATGGCCCTGATGACGCTGGCGGACGGGGAGAGCCGCGTCAGCGAAACCGTTTTCGAGAATCGATTCATGCACGTAAGCGAGCTGCAACGTATGGGCGCGGATATTTCAATCGAGAGCGGGACGGCCCGCGTGCGCGGCGTGCCGCATCTGTCCGGCGCGCCGGTCATGGCGACCGATCTGCGCGCGAGCGCAAGCCTCATCCTGGCCGGGCTCGCGGCGCGGGGCGAGACGCGTGTGTCGCGAATCTATCATCTGGATCGGGGCTACGAGCGGCTGGAGCGCAAGCTTGCCGGACTCGGGGCCGACATCAAGCGCGTGAGTGAGGCGTGATGGCGAGGCGCCCTTCTCTTCCGATCCTCTCCACCACCTCCCGGGGTTTCGATCGCGCCTTCGAGGGTATTCTCGGGCGTTCCATCGAAGACGGGGAGCGGGTGGCAAAAGAGGTGCGCGCGATCATGGCGGCGGTCCGCCGTGACGGAGACCGCGCCCTCGTGCGCCTGACGCGGCGTTTCGACAAGGCCAGGGTGACGCCCGCCACGCTCGAGGTGGATCGCCGGTTTGTCCGCGCGGCCCGGCGGAAAATTCCTGCGCCTGCCCTCCGCACCCTGAAAGTCGCGGCGGCACGGATTGCCCGCTTCCACGTAAAGTCGCGGCCCCGCTCATGGCGGATGGATGGCGGTCCGGGTGTAAGGCTGGGAGAGCAGCTGACACCGCTGGATCGGGTGGGCGTCTACGCACCCGGTGGAAAGGCGGCCTATCCCTCCTCCGTTCTCATGGCCGCCGTACCCGCGAAGGCCGCCGGGGTTCGGGAGGTGGTGCTCGCGACACCGGCCCCGGGAGGAGTGCCCAATCCGGTTGTCCTTGCGGCGGCGGATATTGCGGGCGTCGATCGCGTTTTTCGGATTGGTGGCGCCCAGGCGATCGCCGCGCTGGCCTACGGCACGAAGCATGTGCCGCGCGTGGACAAGATCGTCGGCCCCGGCAATATCTATGTGGCCACCGCCAAGCGCCTGGCTTTCGGCGATGTGGGGATCGACGCCATCGCGGGCCCGACTGAGATTCTGATCCTGGCGGACGGGAGCGCGAACCCCGAGTGGGTCGCAGCCGATCTCGTATCGCAGGCGGAGCACGACGAAGACGCGCGGGCGATACTCATCTCGACATCCCGCGCGCTGCTCGAGGCGACACGCAAGGCGCTCCTCGCGCGCGCCGCGGCGGCGCCCCGCCGAAACATCGTGCTCGCTTCACTCAGCGCGGGAGGGGCGCTCATTCACGCCCGGACGGCACGGGAAGCCATTGCGCTTGCAAACCGCTATGCCCCCGAGCACCTCGCGCTCGCGGTATCGCGGCCGGCCGCGTGGCTCCGGCAGGTTCGGCACGCGGGGGCTATCTTTGTCGGGCACCGGTCGAGCGTGGTCCTGGGCGATTTCGTGGCCGGGCCGAACCACGTGCTCCCGACGGCGGGAACAGCGCGTTTCTTCTCGCCACTCGGCGCCCAGGATTTTGTGAAACGATCGAGTGTCATCGAGATCACGAAGGCAGGGGTAAAGCGTCTCGGGCCCCACGCCCGGACGCTGGCTGAGCTTGAAGGGCTGCCGGGTCATGCCGAGGCGGTGCGTGTTCGGATGGACGCGGATCGCCGGGCCCCGAGTAGACGGCCCAGGGGATCGAAACGGACCGCGGGGGCCGGATCTCCACGGACCGATGGGAGGAGACCATGAAGAAGAGAGTGCCGAAGAGGCGGAAAGACACGACACGCGGTGCGGCGATCAGCCGGAAAACGAGCGAAACGAATATTTCCGCAAAAATCCTGATCGATGGTGCGGGCGACTACCACGTCGATACGGGGATTCCTTTCTTCGATCACCTTCTCGGCGCCATCTTCAGGCACGGTTTTTTCGACGTGCAGCTCAAGGCGCGGGGCGATCTGGAGGTCGACCTCCATCACACGGTGGAGGACGTTGGAATCGTGCTGGGGCAGGTCTTCCGAAAGGCCCTGGAGGGTTACCGGGGGATCCGGCGCTTTGGCCACGGCGTGATCCCCATGACGGAAACCCTGACGGAGGTGACGGTTGACCTCTCGAACCGCCCGCACTTCGTCTATAACGCGAGCTTGCCGACGCAGAAGATTGGCCAGTTCGATCTGGAGCTGGTGGAAGAATTTCTCCGGGCCTTCGGATCGAACGCGCAGATCGATCTGCACGTGAACGTGCGCTACGGTCGTAACTCTCACCACCTGGTCGAGAGCATCTTCAAGGCGCTCGGAAGGGCGCTTGACGAGGCGAGTGCGGGCGAGCCGCGCGTGCGGGGAGCCCTTTCCACGAAGGGCGTGCTTTAAGGGAGGAGCCTTCCCTTTCAGGAGGCGTGTTGATCGCGATTGTCGATTACGAGATGGGCAATGTCCGCAGCGTTCAGAAGGCCTTTGAAAAGCTCGGGCACCGGGCGGTGGTAACGCCCGATCCCGCGAAGATTCGCGGGGCCGACGGCGTTGTTTTGCCCGGCGTCGGCGCTTTCGGCGACTGCATGGCCAACCTCGAGAAAGGAGGGTTGCGCGACCCGGTCGTGGAGGTGGCTCGCGGCGGCAAACCCTTCCTCGGCATCTGCCTGGGGCTACAGCTCCTGTTCGACGAAAGCGAAGAGTTCGGACGTCAGGAGGGGCTCGGGCTGGTGCCGGGCCGCGTGCGCCGTTTTCCGAACAAGTCGCCCGCGGGTGATGAGCTCAAGGTGCCTCACATCGGTTGGAACGAGGTGCGCTGGCGGAACCGCGCGCGGATCTTCGAGGATCTTCCGGATCCGGGCCACGTCTATTTCGTGCACTCGTATTACGTGGAACCGGAGGATCCCTCCTGGATCGCAGGAACGAGCGATTACGGCCTTCCCTTCACAGCGGCGATTGCGAAGGAGAACGTCTGGGGAGTCCAGTTTCACCCGGAGAAGAGCCAGGCCCTCGGACTTTCCATCCTCGCGCGGTTCGGAAAACTCTGCCAGGGCTGACCCATAGGACGTCTCCTTTCATGATGACCGGGGATACGAGGGTATCAGCGGCGCGCCCGCGGGATCGCGTCCCATGGGTTTGCGCCGGACTCCTGCTGGCGTTGGCGGTCAGCGGTTGTGCGCGCTTCGTCGACGTGCGAGAGACAGATCTTCTCAAGGAGGCGCGGCTCGGGCGGCTCGCGATTGTCCCGTTCACGACCGACCTCTACGTCGAAAAATCGGCGAGTCCGGAGAAGCCCTTCCTGGTTTGTCTTCTCGAGGGGAAGCGGTTCAAGGTTTCAGCGGTTCCTCCTTCGGCCCTCGAGGAGATCACGGCCATCTTCACGCAGCAGCTTACGATCAAGGGTGGGTACGATTTGGTCCTCCCCGGCGACGTGATCGCGTTCGTTAAACGCCGTCATCTCGATCCTTCGGAGATCGGTCCGCGGGCCTTTTTCGGCACCATCGCGGAGGGGCTTGATGTAGACGCCGTCGTGGCTGGAAACGTGTACCGCTACAAGGAGCGCCGGGGCTCTTCCTTTGGGGCCGAACAGCCGGCCTCGGTCTCGATCGATATTCATCTGCTGGACGGCAGGAGCGGAGAGTTGCTCTGGGAAGCGGATTACAA
>CBDUXZ010000282.1:0-3591 GCA_965371325.1 uncultured bacterium
TTCTATCAATACGAGGCGGATCCCTACCCGGAAGATCTGCGAGACATGGTCGAGGGGGAAGCGCTCTCCTTCGCCGAGAGCCTCGGCTTCATCATGGACAATACGCACTTCACGGATCTCGACGCCGGAGAGCGGAAGCACTATCTCGAGAAGGGGCCTTTCCAGCCCGGTTCCTCCTGTTCTGCGGGCATGGATGAAGGGGCGCCGGCCCCGGCCGAGTCCGATGAGGCGGCCCTCTCTGATGACGAAATAGCCGACGCGGTCCGCGCCCTGATCGAAGAGGAGCCGGCGGTGACGGCGGGAGACGCGTCCGGAGTGCCGGCGAACGCAGATCATGAAGACGAGGGCGATGACGCCGACTTCGACAGGGCCGTTCAGGAGTTCATCGGCGATGACGAGCCGGCAAGAGAGGACGCGGCGTCCGAATCCCGCGCCCCGCTTTCGCGCTTTCAGAGAAGGCCCTCCGAGGCGGGGATCTATACGATTCGTGGCATGCCCCCCGGACCCGGGGCTGAAGAAATCTCCACCGCGAGAGAGGATCAGGGCGACCCTTCCGGCCAGACGGCCGTCGAGAAGGAGAGCGCTCTCCGCGGCGATGGCGATCCCCTAACCCGCTCACGGCGCGCGCGGGCTCGGTATCTGGCATCTTTCTAAATCGCTGGCTAGATCGCCTGCCAACTCCCGGAGTGATGGTCGATATCATGCAGCGTATGAAGAGCATCGCCATCTCCCGATCATTTGCGACTTCCGCAATTTCGGTTCCGCTCGTCATTGCCCTTGCGGGAATGATTCTCCTGTTCACGGAAGGGTGTCACGGGAACGCCCGGGAGAACCAGAAAATGGCCGACGTGTTCCGAATGCGCGGCGCCTCGCTCCTCCGGATGAACGACACGACCGGCGCGGGGCGTTACCTCTCGAAGGCGGAGCGGATCGAACCCGATTCCGCCGACACCCAGATTCTTATCGGAGAGGTGCTGCGGAGGGAGGGGAATCTTGATCGGGCCGAGGCCCGCTACAAGAGAGCCCTGGCGCTTGAGCCCGACTCGGCTGAAGCGCACCTCAATCTCGGTGTCCTGTACGGAATGGAAGGGAGAACGAACGAAGCGCTGCGCGAATTTCAGGCGGCAGCGCGAAATGAACAATTTGCCCACCGGGATCTGGCTTATGACAACATCGGGCAGATCCATCTCGATCGGCAAGATCTGGAGATGGCGGAACGGGCATTCCGGCGCGCCGTTACGCTCAATGATCGCTGGTCCGGCAGCCAGGTGAACCTGGGCCGGGTGCTCTACAAGAAGGGGGAGATCGCCGACGCGGCGAATCGCTTCGTAAGAGCCGTTGATCTCGATCCAGACTCCACCGAGGCCCGATATCGCCTCGCCCTTGCGTACATACGTTTGGGCCAGAGGGCGGACGCTATTGGCGAGTTGCGGAACGTGATACGGATGGCCCCCATGGGCGCGCATTCGAACGACGCCCGGGAGCAGCTTGCGCTGCTCGAATAACAACCTGCAATCCTCGCCCCTTTTCTGACCGGGCGTGAGCGAGGGAGTCATGCCTGAATCCCTCGGCCGGTATATTCGTCGCGAGCGTCAGATGCGCGACGTTTCTCTGGAACAAATTACGAGGGAGACCAAGATCAAGCTTTCTGTTCTCGAGGCGCTCGAGGACGATCGCTTCGATGCGCTCCCGTCCCCCGCCATCGTCAAGGGCTTCCTCCGGTCCTACGCTCAAATCGTGGGCCTTTCCGGCCAGTCTCTCGTTCTACGTTACGAGAGCGTCCTCGAGGAACGGGGAGAGAGCTCAACGGGATTGCTCTCGACACGCCAGCGCCCGCCGCGCAAACCGCGACGTCTCCCACCGGTCGTCTGGCTTCTTCTAGCGGTACTCGCCCTCGGGGTGGGTGTCCGACTGCTTGATCGTGACGATGCGAGGGGACCGCGTGATAGCCTCGACCCGGACACGGAAAAGACCGATTCCATCGTGTACCGCAAAAACTACTTGCGCGAGTTGACGGGCGAGGCGCGGCTCAGCACGCCCGCCCAGGTGGCCACCGCGAGCCAGGGAGAGCATGGCCCTCCGAGTGGCGGAATCCATCTCCTCCTCCGCGCAACCGCGCCGGTATCAATCCGAATCTTGCTGGACCGGGGAGAGTTTGAGACGATCGCTCTCATTCCCGGACAGGAGATCGCGCGGCACGCCCTGCGCGTGACGATGATCGAGACGCAGCAACCGCGCCGGCTTCAGATACAGGCAAACGGCCGTCCGGTCTCCGCCGGACTGGCCGGCGGCCAGCCCGCGCGATTCACCCTGACGGCGGGCCGTCCGGTTCCGGGGGAGGAACGTGGCGGCGTCCTGCCTCCCGTCGATTCGCAGATGGTTTTCCTCCATCCGGGCGGCGCGAATCTCCCGGCCGTCCCGGACCTTTCCTTCCAGAAATAGGCGCCCCTTGTCCGGCCTGGAGGGGCGCTGCAGCCCCAGGGCCCCCTCACGATTTCCGGGAAATAGTCGATAAGACTCCGAAGCGCCCGGCCTGGGGGATTGGCGCGGGGCTGCGACGCAAATCTTTGTTTTCAGCCTGACTAGAATGGCGGGGGTCTCGCGGAGATGCTCACGAACTTCGTTCTCTGGGGCGTTGTGCTGTCCGGCCTGACGGGCGCGGTCGTCCTGGCCTATCGCGCCTATCAATGGAGCGCTCCCACGCGCGCCGTGCTCACCCTGTGTGGCGCGGTGCTCGTGGCCTGTGTCTTCGGCTATCTCTGGGGGAGCAGCGCGTCGCTCCTCCTCCGCATTGCAACCGTAGCCGGCCTGGCACTGATCGTCGTTGCCGCGGGGTGGTTCCTGGCGAATACCGTCGCCCGGTTCGGCCGGAAGGAGCGGGAGGACGAAGCGGCCATACCCCCGCCGGCCCGGACGGAACAAAGGGATCGGCTCCGCGGTGTCACCGACGCCATTCGTGCCGCAGCCGACCGCCTGGCGGAAACGATCACCCAGGTCGAGTCCGAGCGATCCGCCGCTATTCTCGAAACATCCAGCATGCTCGAGGAAATGAACGAGTCGATGAAAGGGATCGGCGAGAACACGGAGCGCCTGAGCGAATCGGCGGAAGAATCGTCTTCATCCATTCTCGAAATGGGGGCAACGGTCGAGGAGGTCGGGGGAAACATGCAGACCCTCGGGGGATCGGCGGAGGAGTGCGTCGCATCGATCGGCCAGATGGCCACGGCCATTCGCGAAGTTGCCGGGAACGTCGAGGGTCTTTCGGAGGTTGCCGAAGAGACGAACGCGGCGATGGAAGAGATGGCCGCGACGATCAAACAGGTGGAAGACAACGCCGGGGATTGCCGCCGGCTTTCACTCGAGGTGGTCAACGCGGCCGAGCAGGGGAGGGAGCGCGTCTCCGCCACGATCTCCGGGATCGAGGCGATACGTTCCGCTTCGGAAGACGCGCAGGGGGTCATCATGAGCCTCGGCCGGCGCGCCCAGGAAATCGGTGAAATTCTGGACGTCATCGACGAAGTCGCGGAGGAGACCAAGCTTCTGGCCCTGAACGCCGCTATCATCGCCGCCCAGGCGGGTGAGCAAGGGCGG
>CBDUXZ010000283.1:0-3585 GCA_965371325.1 uncultured bacterium
ACCGGCGGGAGATTCGTTACGTCCGTCCCGACGGGGACTCGCTGTTTCTCGGCTGCTCCTTTTCCGAGCTCAAGGGAGAGCCCGGCGGGAGGATTCTGATCTTTCAGGATCTGACCGATGTGAAGGCGGCCGAGGAGCGTGCGCGTCGCAGCGAGCGCCTTGCCGCGGTGGGCGAATTATCGGCCGGCATGGCCCATGAGATCAGAAACCCCATGGCCGCGATTAGCGGCTGCATCGAGATGCTCGCGAGGGAGCTTCATCTGACGGATCACCACGAACGGCTCATGGAGATCGTGCTGCGTGAAGCGGATCGGCTCAATCGCCTTGTAACCGAGTTTCTTCAGTTTGCGCGCCCGCAGGAGATCAAGAGGCGCCCCATTGCACTCGCTGATCTGCTCAAGGATACAGCGGAGGTTTTCCTCCAGGAGAAGGAATCGCGGGCGCCGCTCGAGGTTCAACTGGACGTTGCGGTGGATCTTTTAGCTGACGGCGATGCCGCGCAGCTTCGCCAGGTCGCCTGGAACCTCCTGCTTAACGCGAGGGACGCCATGCCCCGGGGGGGCATGATCCGGATTACCGCCAGGAGGTGCGATAACCCGGAGGCGGGCTCTTCTCAAGAATCCAGTGAGGAAGCCCGAAAAGCTAATAGAGGAGCCGGGTCTTCCGGATGGGCGGAATTGTGTTTTGAGGATGAGGGCGTTGGCATTCCCGAGAAGGATGCCCACCGGATTTTTGAACCGTTCTTCACGACCAAGGATCATGGAACGGGACTCGGGCTTGCGACGGTGTATCGGATTGTGGAAGCCCATGGGGGGAGCATTCATGCCGAGGGGAATGGCGGCATGGGCGCGCGATTCAAAATGAAGCTTCCACTCTCGATGCCTTCGGACGCGGGCGAATAGAGAAATTTCTCAGGGGGGAAAGGTCTCATGGAAAAAATTCTCGTCGTTGACGACGAACTGAGCATGCGCGAATTTCTCGAAATCATGCTCAAGAAAGCCGGTTACGATGTCGAGAGCGTCGCGGATCCGGAACAGGCGTTGCTGCGCATCGAGAGCGACAGCTATGATCTCGTAATTACCGACGTCCTCATGCCCAAGATGAACGGACTCGAACTGCTGCAAAAGATCAAGGAAGTCTCCCCCGAGGTAATCGTTCTCATGATGACGGCCTTCGCCACCACGGAGACCGCGGTGCAGGCGATGAAGGAAGGCGCCTACGACTACATCACAAAGCCATTCAAGGTCGACGAAATACAGCTGATTATCGAGAAGGCTCTCGAGAAAAAGCGGCTCTTCCGGGAGAACGTGAGTCTCAAGAAAGAGCTCGAAGTCCGTTACAACTTCGGCAATCTCATAGGCTCGAGCCCCGAGATGCTGAAGGTTTACGATCTGATCCAGCGGGTCACGGACACGAAGGCCAACATTCTCATCACAGGAGAGAGCGGAACCGGCAAGGAACTGGTAGCCAAGGCCATTCATCACAACTCCGCCCGCCGCGACCGCGCCTTCGTGACGGTTAACTGCGGCGCCATCCCCGAGAACCTGCTCGAGAGCGAGCTGTTCGGTCACCTCAAGGGCTCTTTTACCGGTGCGGTGGCAAACAAGGTTGGGCTCTTCGAAGTGGCAAACAACGGCTCCATCTTCCTTGACGAGGTCGGGGAATTGACGCTCTCCCTGCAGGTGAAGATTCTGCGGGTCATCCAGGAGAAGATTTTCAAGCGGGTGGGCGGAACCGAGGATCAACGCGGCGACGTGCGAATCATTACGGCCACCAACCGGGACCTGGAAGAGGAGGTTGCGCGCGGGAGATTTCGGGAGGATCTCTACTACCGCCTGAATGTCATCCAGATCAAGCTTCCCCCCCTCCGGCGCCGGCCCGAGGACATTCCTATCTTGGCGCAGCACTTCGTCGAGAAGTATTCCGAGGAGCTCGGAAAGGAGATCGTCAAGATCTCCAGGGAAGCCATGGAGGTTCTCGTTCGGTATCACTATCCCGGAAACGTCCGCGAACTCGAAAATATCATCGAACGCTCTGTAGCGCTTGAAGTCTCGAACGTGGTTCTGCCGGAGACCCTTCCACCAGTGGTGCACAAGGTCCAGAAGGAATCGGTCGCCTTCGACGGCGTGACCATACCGGCCGAGGGTCTCTCGCTCGAAAAGCTTGTGGAGGATCTCGAGCGCCGGCTTCTCATCAGCGCCCTTCGAAAGGCGGGAGGCGTCAAGAAACGCGCCTCAAGGTTTCTGCAACTAAGCTTTCGCTCATTCCGTTACCGCCTGGAAAAATACGGTATTGACATCAGCGAGTCCTGAACTGCGTGGGGGCGTTGATGAAATCCCACCATCAGGAGGCCGTGGATAGCCGGCCTGTCGCCTTCTACCTGGCGCTTCTCTCCATCCTTGCCTTCCTACCCGCGCTCGGAAACGGTTTCGTCTACGACGACGAAGGGTACATACTTCAGAATCCCAATATCGGAGAGCTGACGCCGGCGAACCTCCGGACGATCCTGACGGAGTCCTATTTCGGGAACTTCCATCCGCTGCACCATCTTCTCATCGCTCTGGAGCGAGCCCTGTTTGGCCTTAACCCCCTCGGCTGGCACGCCTTCAGTCTGCTGCTTCACGGGCTGAACACGGCCCTGCTCTATCGAGTTCTTCTTCGCCTGGGGATCGGGGGAGCGGTGTCGGTGGCCGGGACCGCTATCTTCGCCGTTCATCCTCTGCAGGCCGAGAGCGTCGCCTGGGTTTCTGAGCAGAAAAATCTTCTTTCGCTCCTGTTCGTTCTGCTCTCCCTGGGCGCCTACCTGCGGGCCAGGGCAACGGGCCGCCTGCTTCCCTGGATCGGCTCCCTCCTGGCCTTTCTCCTGGCGCTCTCCGCGAAGGTGAGCGCCGTGGCCCTCCCGCCCGTGCTGATGGCGATCGAGATCTTCTCCCCGCGGACCCTCGGACCAGCGCGCGCGGGCGCGTTGCCGCGCGTTCTGCCGTTTGTTCTTCTTGCCGGGCTCTGGTGCAACCTCGGCCTTGTGGCCCACGGCGAGGAGGGGTTCATTCACGCCTATCCCGGCGGGAGCGCGGGCGCGACCCTGCTTACGATCGCACCCGTGCTCGTTGCCTATGCGGGAAACCTGCTCTGGCCCCTGGGTCTTGCGGCCGCGTACGATCTCCAGCCGGCGAACGCGATGCCTCCCGGCGCTCTCCTGGCCTGCTGGGTGCTCGCTTTGGCAACCTGCCTGGGCCTCGTCCACGTCACCCTGCGGGATCGGCGGCGCAGGGTCGCGCTCGGCCTCGTCTGGATCTGCGCCTTCCTTCTGCCCGTGCTCAATTTGATTCCGATCGGCACGCTGATGAACGACCGATACCTCTACGCCCCCCTCTGCGCGGCGGGCCCGCTTCTGGCCGGGGCACTCCTCGCGGCCCTTCACCGGGCAGGGCGTCTCCTGAAAGTCCCGCCCCCTGTCGGAGCCCGGATGGGTGTCGTTTCGGTGGGGCTACTCGTTCTCTTTCTCTCTGCAGGCGCATGGGAACGGGCCCGGGTCTGGAAGGATGAAGGGACGCTCTGGACCGACGCCGCCGCCAAGAGCGAGCG
>CBDUXZ010000284.1:0-3582 GCA_965371325.1 uncultured bacterium
GCCTGAGACGGGGGACCCACCGGGCATCGGCGCCCACCCGGTAGCGGAGTTTCGGGCGCCGCGCGGCAAGAACACGCGCCACGAGTTCGGCGACGGCCGACGGATCAGGCCCGGACTGCTCACTATCCTTCATGATGTCGATCGCGCGATCACGCATCCCAGCGTACGCTTCGATCCCCTCTTTCGCCTGAGCGCGCGCAGCGGTGACGCCCGTTCTAAAGTCTCCCGGCTCGATGCATGAGACGTGAATGCCGAAGCATCGCACCTCCTGGCGCAGCCCTTCAGACAGCCCCTCGAGCGCGAACTTGCTCGCCGAATAATAGGCGTGGAAAGGCACGCCCAGCAGACCGGCCAGCGAAGTCATGTTCACGATGCGCCCGTTCCCCTGCCGGCGCATGATCGGAAGGACCGACCTCATCATGCGTGCCGCCCCGAAAAAGTTCGTCTCCAGCTGGGCCTTTGCCTCCTCGATGGACGACTCCTCGACCGCGCTGGCGAAGGTGTAACCCGCGTTGTTCACCAGCGCGTCGATCCGGCCTGCAGAGGCCAGGACCCGGGCCACGCACGTCTCGATCGATTCGGCTGACCGGACGTCCAGTCGAAGTCGCGTGACGGGGCCGTCGTTATTTGTCTCCTCCGTGCGGCGGCTGGTTCCGAAAACGCGCATTCCACGCGAGGCCAGAAGTTTTGCCGTAGCGGCGCCAAACCCCGAAGAGGTCCCGGTCACCAGCACGACTGCATCGTTGCCCATGCGTTTTCCTTTCCCCGAAAAAAGCTCCCCTCATCTGGGGTATCTTCATCAAGATATCCTCTGAGCGTTGCCATGACATTTCTGAAGATTCTTTTCGTCTGCACGATCCTCCCACGCTGTCCGTGCTGCGGCAAGGGACGCCTTTCCCTCGCCGCGCTCGTCTCGCTTCTCGCTCCCCGATCCTCCAGACCGCTCTGGCTCGGGTTCATGTATTGGGTCGGCGTCGGCGATGTAACCGCGCATTTTTGCCAGGCGCGGGGCCCGGTTCGGGCCGCTCTTTAAAGTCGCGGCGGGAAACGTCCGATTTATAAGAGTTCGAGAATTATCCCGGTCCACGGGTCGAGCCCGCCGGAGGGACCCCCGGAACGGGCCTCGATCTCGGCAAGGAGGACGACCGTGAAGACGCTTGTGAAGATCATTCTGTTTATCGGCCTGGTGGTTGTCGCGATCGAGTTCACGACGAAGGGGGAGAGCGGCGCCTTCGGGGGGTTCCTCGTGAAATCGGGAATCGTGAAGGACAAAAACGCCCCCACACTGAAGCAGCGCGTGGAGCGCAACATTGACAAGGCGAGAAACAACGAGGCCAATCGGTACGGAGACGTTGACCGGGCATCGCGGGGGGGCGACTGAGACGGGCCTGCGTAACGTTTTCGAGCGGCTCGAACTGGTGAGCTCAAAATTCCGCGCGTTAGATTCTGAGCACAATCTTCCCGAAATGGGCGTTTGATTCCATCAGGCGGTGCGCCTCCGCCACCTCCGACAGATCAAAAACGCGATCGATGACGGGCACGATGGAACCATCGGCCAGGCCGGGGAGTACCTCCGACTCGATCTGTCGGGCAAGCCGTGCCTTGTAGGCAACCGGCCGCGCGCGCAGCGTCGTGGCCTGAATGGAGAGGCGCTTGCCGAGCATGAGGCCCAGGTTGATTTCGCCCTGAAGGCCTCCCATCGCGCCGATGATCACGAGCCGTCCGTCCGGCGCCAGGGACTTGAGGTTTCGCTCGAGGTACGCGCCTCCAATAATGTCGAGGACCACGTCGACCCCACGCCCGCCCGTGGCGGCGAGGGCGGCCTTATCGAACTCTTCCTCTTTGTAATTGATGGCGGCGTCGGCGCCGAGGGCAAGACAGCGCTCGGCTTTCTCTTTCGATCCGACCGTGACGGCGACGCTGGCGCCCAGGCGCTTCAGGAGCTGGATACAGGCGGTTCCCACGCCGCTTCCGCCCCCGTGCACGAGCGCCCATTCACCCTTGCTGATACGCCCGTAGTTCACGAGGTTATCGTAGGCAGTTGTGAAGACTTCCGGAACTGCGGCGGCCTGCTCGAAATCGAGGCGGTCGGGAATGGGCATCACCACGTCAGCGGGCACGGCGACCTTTTCCGCGTAGCCGCCCCCGGCAAGAAGCGCAAAGACCCGTTCGCCGGTCTTGATTCCGCTGACTCCCGCCCCGAGCGCTTCGACCTCGCCCGCACACTCGAGCCCCGGCACCTCGCTCGCACCGGGCGGAGGCGGGTAGAAGCCCATCCGTTGCAACAGGTCGGCGCGATTCAGCGCCGTCGCACGGTTGCGGATAAGTATCTCGCCATCCTCGGGAACCGGGTCGGGCACGTCCTGCAGCGCAAGCACATCGGGACCGCCGGGCTCCCGGATGAGAACGCCCCTCAATCCTCGATCCCCCACTTTCGCTTGTTCTCCGCTACCTGCTCCGGAGTGGGGCGATCCTTCTCATCCGCATCGGGGATTCTGAAGGCATCCTTAGTGCCGAGGATCTTGGCGTTCAGCTCTATGTCGTCCTTCAGAGTATCGGGAACCGCGCTGTCCTCGAAGATCGCCTCCCAGGGGCATTCGGGCTCGCAAACAGAGCAATTGATGCATTCCTCGGGATCAATATACAGCTGGTTGGGGAAGGCCTCGCGATCGTCCCCCGTGTATTCGTAGATGCAATCGACCGGACAGACCTTGACGCAACTCTCGTCGATGCAGTCCCGGCAAAGCCGGGTGATGACCCATGTCATTCTCTGACTCCTTACAGTTAATGGTGCCCCGGAACTTCGGTGGGATGCTCCCCGCAGTGGCCCCGTAAAGTGCGAAAGATTGACGCGGTTGTCAACGCGGACCTTCCCCTCAAGCCCCTCCCCATATCAGCCGAAAAAGAGATGGAAGCGGAGAACTGCCGTGGCTCGCATCAAAGGCACAGGAATGCTTGGGGTGGTGAAAACCCTCCGGCTCAACAAGGATCTGGCCCGCAAGCGCCTCCCCATGCATCTGCATTACTACCTCGAGGAGCGGATCATCGCTTCAGGCTGGTATCCCGCTGATGACTTCCTCATGATCCTCAAGACGGTGTCCAAAATGGTTCCCATGAGCGATGATGAGTTTTATGAGATGGTGGGACGCACCTCCGCGAGCGATGACCTGAACGGGGTATACCACGAGTTCAGGCGCGACGGCGATCCTCTCGGAATGCTGAAGGCCGGTATCCTTGCCTGGCAAAGCTACCACGACACCGGCCGGATCCTGGTGATCCCCGAGAGCGATACCAGTGCAACCGTGGACCTGGTCGGCCACGAGATTGTCTGTGAGGGAATGTGCGCCATCAATACCGCCTGGATCGACGAAGAGCTCAGGCTGGCGGGCGCGCGTAACGTCGAGGTCACCCACACCCGATGCTGCTGCCGTGGGGATCAATTGTGCCGCTGGGAGACCAAGTGGACAGCACCCGAATAGAAACTTGAGCGGGCCCGATCTTTCTTCGTCACAACAGAAACTGGATGTTCAAGCGGGAAGAGGCACCCCATTGGCAAAGATCAAGGGCACGGCGATTCTCAAC
>CBDUXZ010000285.1:0-3579 GCA_965371325.1 uncultured bacterium
GACAGAACGACCCCCGATGGATTGGCTGCACGCAGCCCGGCGACGTCGAGGCGCTGCCCCGCGTCGGACTCCAGCCCATGGGCTTCGATGACGAGGTCGGCTTCGGCCACGAGCGCTGCGACGTTTGGATCGGCGGCCGCCCCGACCACCTCCCGGACACGGGCCGCATTCCCGATGTTCCCCGGGTTGAGGCGCAGACCGTCCACGCCGGCCCCGAGAGCTTCGAGCGCCAGCACGTGATTGAAATGGATATCGGCGATAAGCGGCGCATAGGTCCGCGCTCGGATCTCGTGGAGCGCCGCCGCGGCTGCCCTGTCGGGGACGGCTATGCGGATAATCTCGCATCCTGCCGAGAGGAGATCCTCGATCTGCCGCACCGTCGCATCGACATCCCGGGTGTCCGTGTTGGTCATCGACTGGACCGCCACGGGCGCATCGCCACCCACGGCCACCCGCCCGACCCGGATCTGCCGGGTGGGACGGCGCCGGGAGACGCTCTGCGGAGCTTCGCTCAAAACGGGTCTCCCCTGGGAAGCGAAGGATGTTCGCTGCTCGTTCAAAGGGGGCTCATGAAGGCGACCAACGACCGGACGTTAGCTAGAAAGCCCTTTATCGTCAAGGAATTATCACGCTACGGACCATGCGCTGCGGCGCGTTTCCAATCTTGACGCCTGGCGAGAGCGACGGCTATGTTCGCATCCAATCCGCTCCCCCAGAATGCCCTTTTCACCCGGGAGTGACCAACGGAGCTCTGCGTGCGAGATGATCCACCGAGCGTCATGCCGATCCCCTGGGTCGAGCCGGCCCTGGCCTTTACGGCGCTGGCCGCCTGTGAAAATCCGCTCCCCGGGCTCGCTTTCCTCGATAGCGCGGGCGCCGTGAGGGATGTTTCGCGCTGGGCTGTTCTTGCCGCCGATCCCTTCGAGATCATCGAGGCCAGGATTCCCGAAACAAACGCCGGCACGCTTTCCCGAGAAGCTGGCACGGGGGATCCTTTCAACGCGCTGGCCGGGGCCCTCGCGCGGTTTTCCGCCCCCCCCGGACCATTTCCCTACGCGCGGGGAGGGATGATTGGCTATCTCGGCTTCGGGCTCCGCCATTTCATAGAGCGGCTCCCGCGGCATCATCCCGAACCGATGGAGCCGGCGCTCTGGTTCGGGCTCTATGACACGCTTCTGCTCTTCGATCGCCTGCGCCGCCGTGCCTGGCTCGTCTCCACAGGTCTCCCCGAAACTTCGGCAAGAGCGGCCGCGCGGCGCCGGCGGGAACGCGCCCGCACATTCAAGTCGCTTCTCGCGACTGCCCGGGCGCCTTCGGATGAAAGGCCCCTCGCACCGCTCGAGAGCAGCACCACCTTCCCGGAGGGGTTCTCGCCCGCCATGGACCAAGCGGCGTTCGGAGAGGCGGTCGAGGGGGCCAGGACCCTCATCAGCGCCGGCGACATCTATCAGGTCAACCTCTCCTACGCCGTAGAAGCGCCTTCCGCGCTGCCGGCGCCTCTCCTCTACGAACGGCTCCGTGGCATCTCCCCCGCCCCCTTTGGCGCCTACCTCGATCCGGGAGCGTTCCAGGTTCTGAGCAACTCCCCCGAACGCTTCCTGCTGCTTGATTCGGGCCGTGTGGAAACCCGCCCTATCAAGGGAACACGCCCCCGGCACGCGGACGGGGTCGAAGATGCGCGGCAGGCGGCGGAGCTTCTCGCATCAGCAAAGGATCGGGCGGAACATCTGATGATCGTGGATTTGGAACGGAACGACCTCGGGAGAATAGCGGTTCCGGGGAGCGTCCGGGTCGAGGGCCTGGGGGGGCTCGAATCCTACGCGAGCGTGCACCACCTTGTATCCGTGGTTTCCGCCTCGCCGCGTGAGGGAATTGGCCCGATCGACATCCTGCGGGCCTGTTTCCCCGGCGGTTCGATTACCGGCGCACCGAAAATTCGCGCGATGGAGGTTATCGAGGCGCTCGAGAACGGGCCCCGGGGAATTTACACCGGCGCCATCGGCGGTATCGACTTCTCGGGACGGATGGATTTCTCCGTCGCAATCCGGACCGGGATTGTCCGGGATGGCAGCGTGCGTTTTCACGTTGGGGGAGCAATCGTGGCCGATTCGAAACCGGAGGAGGAGTACCGGGAGACCCTCACCAAGGCGGAGGCTTTCGCCCGCCTTCTTGCCTCCGCCTGAGAAGGGTAAAATCCGACCGCACGGGTTGCGCCCTTGAGAGTTCCGGACGATTGATCCAATGTGACCGGGTGCCGCACCTGTAAGGCACTCTCTTGACCTCTGACGGCGACGCGACCCCTCATGTTGCAACAGGTTTCCATCAACGGCCGGCTACAGCCCCGGAGCCGGGCCCGCGTAAGCGTGGCCGATGGCGGTTTTCTTCACGGCGAGGGTGTCTTCGAGACCATTCGCCTCTATGCCGGTAAAGCGCTCTTTATCGAGGACCACCTCGATCGTCTGGCGGCCGGGGCTCGGATGATCGGGCTCGTCTGTCCCCCGGAGAAAACCATCCGCCGGGAGATAGGCCGGCTTGTGCGCGCGAACCGCGTGGGGGGAGACGTTGTCTGCCGGCTAAGCCTCTCGCGCGCTCCCCATGGCCGGGGCAGGGGCAATGCCGCCACGCGCGTTATTTTTCTACGTGCACTCGCCGAGGACACTTCCCGCGCTTTTGAAAAGGGTGTGCATGCAAGGACACTCGGCTTCGAACGCGCGGCCGGTCCGTCGGCCTCGCTAAAGACCCTCTCTTATCTTCCGAGTCTCCTCGCGCTCCGCGCGGCCGATCTCGCGGGGGCCGCTGAAGCCATCTTCATCTCGTCCGGCAACCTCGTGCTCGAAGGTGCGACGACCAACGTCTTCGCGCGCGTGGGAGACGTCTTCGTCACGCCCCCCGCGGACGGTAGAATTCTCCCCGGCGTGATGCGCCGACACCTGCTGTCGCTCGGCGTGGAAGGCGCGCCTTCTATCATGGAGGCTCCCCTTGAAAGGGAGGCGCTTCTGGAGGCCCCGGAAATCTTCCTTACGAACGCAGTCCGGGAGCTGGTTCCGGTCATCAGGCTGGATGGCCGGTCTGTCGGGGGTGGACGGCCCGGGCCATTCACACGTGCCCTCCAAGAGAGATGGCGTGCTTTCGTGAGGAGTCTTGTTTCGCACCCGCTTCGGAAGCGCGCACAGCGGGAGACGCCAAAACGTGACAAAATTTGTGCAGCCGGGCCGAAAATTGTCTCATAAAAGCCCCTCGTCATTTTCCCGGCGGGCCGGCCTATCGAAAATTCCCCCCATAATTTGACTTTTTCAGTTTGTGCCCGGCCCCTCCCGCCCTGGCACAATTCCTGCTTACACAGAATGCCAGAGAGTGAGTGCTTTACCTTCCGAACCTTTTCTGCGGAAGGGGCCGATGGTAGTTTTCCGTGGCTGGCTACCATCGGCTTTCTCTTTTCAGGGGCCCGGGGAATTTCCCCGGGCCCTTCGCGTTGGCGAACCCGCATCGTGGCCGCCGCGCCGACGGCCGGGAGCGCTACTAAAAAACAAGGGAGCCTGGCGAGGCTCCCTTGACGTCATCGGAATCGGGCGGCGGTTG
>CBDUXZ010000286.1:0-3573 GCA_965371325.1 uncultured bacterium
GGTCCACTCGAGCGTGGCTCCGTCCCAGGGATCGCCCGATGCGCGCTCGCCACCGCGCACGCTTTTGAAGAAGTTGACGAGAAAAATGACAACGGAGAGCGCGAGTGCGCCGGACCCAATCGAGGCAACGAGATTCCACAGGCTCCAGCCGTCCGATGCATAGTAAGTGAAAATTCGCCGCGGCATGCCGTCGAGGCCGAGGAAGTGCATCGGGAAGAAGGTGATGTTCAGCGCAAGGAAGTGGAGCCAGAAGTGAAGCTTGCCAAGCCGCTCGTCGAGCATCCGGCCGCTCATCTTGGGAAACCAGTAATAGATGCCCGCGAAAAGTCCCATGATGCTTCCGGCGAAGAGCACGTAGTGGATGTGTGCCACGACGAAATAGGTGTCCTGTTGCTGGAGATCGACCGGCGGCGATGCGTGCATGACACCCGAGAGCCCGCCAATGATGAACATCGCGACGAAGCCCAGAGCGAAGAGCATGGGGGTTGTCATTCGTAAACGCCCGCCCCATATGGTGGCTATCCAGTTGAATATCTTCACGGCGGTAGGTACGGCGATCATCATGGTCGTGACGCTGAAAGCTGCATCCGCCACCGGCCCGAGCCCGGTCGTGTACATGTGGTGGCTCCAGACGCCGAAGCCGAGGAAGCCAATCACGATGCCGGAGAAGATTACAAAAGGCGCCCCGAAGAGAGGCTTGTGAGAGAAGGTCGGCAACACCTCCGAAACAATTCCCATGGCCGGAAGGATGAGGATATACACCTCGGGATGGCCAAAGAGCCAGAAGAGGTGCTGCCAGAGCAACGGGTCGGCTCCCGCCGCAGGAACGTAGAAGTTCGTACCGAACATCCGGTCGAACTGGAGAAAGATGAGCCCTACTGTGATGATGGGAAACGCGAGCACGACGAGGAACTGAACGACGAGCGACATCCAGACGAACACCGGCAGCCGCATCATGGTCATGCCCGGGGCGCGCATATTAAGGATCGTCACTATAAAATTGACCCCGGCCATCATCGATGAAATTCCGAGGATCTGCAGGCTGAGATAGTAAAACTCCACGCTGCTTCCAGGCGTGTATGACTCTGCCGTCAGATTCGCGTAGGCGAACCAGCCGACGTCGGGCGCCTGTCCGGCAATGAAGCTCGAATTCATGAAGAGCCCGCCGGCGAGGAATACCCAGTAGGAGAGGGCATTGAGCCGGGGGAAAGCCACGTCGCGGGCACCGATCATGAGGGGTATCAGATAGTTGAAGAAGGCGGCCCCCAGCGGCATGATCACCAGGAAGACCATCGTGAGCGCGTGCATGGTGAACAGGGAGTTATAGGTGCCGGCAGTGACGATGTTCGCTTCGGGCGTGGCAAGCTGGGTCCGGATGATGAGGGCTTCCAATCCGCCGATGTGGAAAAATGTAAAGGCGGTGGCGCCATAGAGAATTCCGATGCGCTTGTGATCAACGGTCGTGATCCAGCTCCAAACGCCCCGGTAGGCTTCTCCTTCGATCTTCGGCAGCTTCGGAAGCGCCTCGCTCGTCGTCGGCATCAAATACTCCTTTGACTCATTCCGGGCTCATCAGGCCCACGCCGTGGCGGCGCCTTTACTTCAAGCCCTGCAGGTACGCGACGATCGCGTCCATCTGCTGATCCGTCACCTCCAGCTTCACCATCTTCGCGCCGGGCTTTACCGCCTGGGGGTCCCGAATCCAGCGCGCCATGTTCTCGGCGGTGTTTTCAAGGATGCCTGATGCAAGGTGTTTGCGGCTCCCGACGTGGGTCAGATCCGGACCAACAGGCGATTGCGCGGGGGTTCCGGCGATTCGATGGCATGCGATACAGCCCGCGGCCAGAAAAGCCTTCGCCCCCTCCCTGGCCAGGGGCTCGGTCGGCGTAACGGCCGGTGCCTGCTGCGCCTCGACCCATCGCTCGAATTCCTCCGGGCTGTCCACCATCAGGTCCATGCGCATCAGCGCATGAGAGTCTCCGCAGAACTCGGCGCACTGGCCCGGGTAGTATCCCGCCTTGTCCGCCGTGAAGCTGATCCTGTTCGTGCGGCCGGGGACGAGATCGCGCTTTCCGCCGATGCGGGGAACCCAGAAGCTGTGGATGATGTCCTTGGAGTGAAGCTCGATGGCAACGGGCCGCCCGAGGGGAACGTGCAGCTCGTTGGCGGTCCGGATCCCGAGATCGGGATATTCGAAATGCCAGAACCACTGCTGCCCGCTTACCTTGATCTGAAGTGCGTTCGCCGGCGGCTCGGCCGCAACGGCGAAGATCGTACGAATGGTCGGAACGGCGATGAAGACGAGGATGACTGCCGGAAGGATGGTCCAGGCTATCTCGAGGCCTGTGTGACCATGGACCTGCTCGGGGGTTTCATGGGACCCGGTCTTCACGCGGTATTTCAGAATCGCGTACAGGAAGAGCGCTTCGACAACGATGAAAATCCCCGCCGTCCACCAGAAGATCTGGGCGTAGACATTCTGGATGCTTCGACCGAAATCCGACACGGGCGAAATGGTCGAACGGGCCCCGTCGGGATCACAGCCCGTGACCAGGAAAAGAGTGCCGAACAGGAGAGGGAGAAACAGGAGAAGATGTCCGGAGAGCCGCGTGGCCATGCGATCCTCTTGCGCGTGGATGTCCATTCCCTGCAACGTGCCAGTCCGTTGATACTGGATCGGCGCGCGCAAGGCGAGTGTAGTTGGTAGTTCCTGCGCGGAGAGTGAGCGGTTTGCGAGAGGCCCGCGCGAAGGGACGCATTACCTTAAACTGTATAACGGGAGGGAACCTACTACACGAAAGGCTATTCCGTCAATCCCTGGTAAGATGTCCATCTACCGGATTCGGGAGGAAAATCTTACTTCTCGCGCCCGGAGAGGGCGAAAGATGTCGGGCGCCGATCGGCGCTCTTGCAACACCGGCGGGGTTGTTGAAGCATCCCACGCGGTTGGCGGCACGGCGGGAGGGTGTGCGGCCATCCTCCTTGGCGGGCGGCTGCTACCCGAGGCCGGAATAGGGAGGAGGATTATGGGATCAAGCGTGAACAATCACCGGTTACCAGGCGCAATCGCGCCCGCGGTCCATCTGCCTC
Organism: uncultured bacterium; assembly: GCA_965371325.1. Lineage (GTDB taxonomy): Bacteria > JAUYMQ01 > JAUYMQ01 > JAUYMQ01 > JAUYMQ01 > CBDUXZ01. The sequence continues at coordinate 3,091 of CBDUXZ010000286.1, forward strand.
CCGGCTGGCAAACTCAATCGCGCGACGTGACCCCCCGGTCGGTCTACCTCGGCCGGCGAAGCTTCCTGCAGAAGATGGGCGCCGGGGGTCTGGGCCTGGGGTTCTGGATGGCCGGCTGCGGCGCCGGGGGATCGACGGACACATCAGGGATCCCGGAACCCCCGGCGGATGTGACGGGCAGGTATCCCGCCCCGCAAAACGCGAAGTACACGCCTGGCCAGCCCGAAACCGATGAAGCGGTCGCAGCGCGCTTCAACAATTTCTATGAGTTCAGCTCTGACAAGGAGAAAGTTGCTCCGCTCGCCAGAAACTTCGGGATGCGCCCGTGGACGCTGGAAGTGACGGGGCTCGTCGCGAGGCCTGCGACTTTCGACGTGGACGCGCTCGTAAGAATGATGCCGCTCGAAGAGCGGGTCTACCGTCTGCGGTGCGTGGAGGCGTGGTCGATGGTGGTTCCCTGGACGGGGTTTCCGCTCTCGGCGC
>CBDUXZ010000287.1:0-3571 GCA_965371325.1 uncultured bacterium
CGTCCTGCAGCACGCGCAGGAGGCGGATCTGGAGCGGCATCTGCATATCGCCGATCTCGTCGAGGAAGATCGTCCCGCCGTCCGCCGTTTCGAACAGTCCCTTCTTGTCCTCTACCGCGCCGGTAAAGGCGCCTTTGCGATGGCCGAACAGCTCGCTCTCAAGGAGGTTTTCCATGAGGGCGCCGCAGTTCTGTGCAACAAAATGTTTCGACCGGCGCGGGCTGTTGTAGTGAATCGCCCGGGCGATGATCTCCTTGCCCGTGCCTGTTTCGCCCGTGATGAGAACAGTTGTGGATGAGTCAATGACCCGTGTCAGCAGATCGAAGGTCTTCTGCATGGCGTTAGAGCGGCCCACGATCTGATCGAAACTGTAACGCCCCTCGGCCTCACGCTTGAGCTCCACATTCTCACGCATGAGGTGCGCGGTAAGATCCTTGAGCTCCGACGTGAGCCGCTTGTTCGCCTTGGCCATCTCGTACGCATCGAGTGCCGTTTTGACATTCTGCCGGAGGTCCGTCTCCTCCCAGGGCTTCGTCAGATAACGGTACACGCGGCCCGTGTTGATGGCCTCGATGGCGGAATTGATATCGGTGTAGCCGGTAAGAATGATGCGAATCGCGTCGGGCCGGATCGCGATGCTCTTGTCGAGGAACTTCACCCCGCTCATCGCCGGCATCCGTTGATCCGCAATGATAAGCGCCACATCGTGATCCTGGAGAACCTCGAGCCCCTCTCCCCCGCTAAGCGCGGTCAGCACCTTGTGCTCCCTCCCGAGGGTGTATTCGATGAGCCTTAGAATGTCCGGTTCATCGTCCACGAAGAGGATCGTATACGGGCTCCGGGTTTCGTTTTTATCAGGCAATGCTCTCTCCTGGCCCCCCTCCGAGGGACCTCTCTTACAGACGATAGTATAAGGAAACGGGTCTTATCAACGTCTAGGCCGGGCTGCCGAAGGCGAAGCGAGAAAAGCGATTCTACCCCGGCACGGCCCTCGCGTCTCCAGCTTCCGGGTATCTGTGATTGCCATCGGTCCCGATGGCTGCTATCGTAACGGCTCCCTCCGACCTTCAACCGCCGGCCATCCGGACACCAGAATGACATCGGGCAGTTTTATCGAGACAACTCCCGCCCTGAAGGCCCTGGCCGGGGAACTGGGGAAGTGTGGCACAATAGCGATCGACACCGAGAGTAACAGCTTCCACAACTACCACGAGCGCATCTGCCTCATCCAGATCAGCACCTCTCGCTCCGACTTCATCATCGACCCGCTGGCTGTTACCGACCTCTCGCCTCTCTCGGAAATCCTCGAGGCTCCGGGCATTCAGAAAATCTTCCACGCTGCCGAGAATGACATTGTCCTCCTCAAGAAACACCACGGCTTCGAGTTCCAGAACGTCTTCGACACACTGCTGGCCGCTCAGATACTGGGGCATCGCGAGGTCGGCCTCGCATCTCTGCTGGCGCGGTTCTTCGACATCCACCTCGACAAGGGGCCCCAGCGAAGTGACTGGGCGCGCAGGCCGCTCTCCACAGTTCAGCTCCGTTACGCGATCGACGACACGCGCCATCTGAGCCGGCTCCGTGACACTCTCCACAAAGAGCTGGTAGAGGCAGACCGGCTGAGCGCGGCGGAGGAGGAATTCGCGCGGCTTGCCGCCAAGCGGCCCGTGGAACGCCAGCCGGACCCGGCGGCATATCTGCGGATCAAAGGAGCCCGGAAGCTTCCTGCCGAGCGCCGCGGCATCCTTCAGAAGCTCTTCGCCTGGCGCGAGAGCACCGCCCGTAGCATCGATCGGCCCCCCTTCCGGGTCCTTTCAAACGAAACACTCCTCGAGCTCAGCCGTATCGCTCCCTCATCCTGGGAGGGGACGGGCCGCATAAAGGGAGTGACGCCCAGGATCATCTCTCGCTTCGGCGACGACATTCTTTCGGCGATTCGCCGTGGGCTCGCCGAGGGCGAGATCCTGCCTCCCCGATCCGAGCGCCGGAAGCGAAAACCTCGTGAAGAGTGGACCGACGAAATGGAGGGAAGATTCAGGCGGCTGCGGGAATGGCGAAACGAGCGATCCGAAACGCAAAACGTGGAGCCCTTCATTATCGCGGCGAATCGCCTCCTCATAAACCTCGCGCGCCTGGGTCCCGACTCCGTTGAGGCGCTCAGAAAGATCCCGGGAATGAGTGAATGGCGCGTGAAGGATTTCGGCGGAGAGATTCTGGATACTCTGAGAAAACCCGCCGATTGACCCGAACCAATTCCCCTTTCGAAACCTCTATTCGAAGCGAACCTCAGCCGAGTGGATTCCAGAGCGAGCTCCCTGAACGCGGCCCCTTCGCCTCTCAACTGCTCCCGAAACCAGGCTCAGACGAATTTGATGGCGATGTTTTTCTTCTTGTTTACGATCGCGAGATTGATGAGCAGGGGGGTGATCGACTCGACAAGGCTGCTCGCAACGAGCGGCCCGCCGTCTATGGGGCTGATCCCCGGGATCTCAGCGGCAAGGGACATGATGGTTTTTTTCGCCTCGGGATCGTCCCCAAGCACAACGACGTCCTGATCGATCTCAGCGCCCGGAACCGCGAGCTTGTGGGCGGGGACGGTGTGGAAGGCGCTCACGAGGGGAATCTCCTCCCCGAGAATGCCGGCGATCTGCGCCGCCATTGAGCCCTCTGGCGGCGGCGCGTAATGGAAAAATCCCCCCTTCCTGGCCATGGAGACTGCGGGTGTCACGACGATTTTTCCCGGATCAAGGTGCCCCAGCAGATCGCGAAGGGTGGCAACCACGTAGGGTGCCTCGACGCAGAGAACAACGATCTCCGCCTGTTTCGCGGCATCCTCGTTCGTGACGCCTAGGATGTTCGCTCTCCCCTTTTTCCCGGCGGTCTCGATCTTCCCGAGGAACGTGCCGGCGCGCTCCGTGGCCTTCTCTATGTTCCGCGATCCGATCAGGATCTCGTGCTCGGTCTCGAGACCCCAGCGCACGGCCAGGCCCTCTCCGATATCACCCGTCCCGCCGATAAGTCCTATCTTCATCCCCATCCCCGTATAAAATCCGGTTCGCGGCAGGCGCTATCCAGCATCCGCCCCTGTCACGCGTGATCGCGTATGACGTTCGAGTTCCTGAGATTCTTGATCTCTTCCGTTGTATAACCGAGGGACTCCAGCACTTCTGTCGTATGCTCACCCAACTCCGGGGCCCTCTCCCGTATCATGGCGGGCGTCTTTGAAAGACGAATGGGCGTCCCCACCGCGCGGAGACGCCCCGCGTCGGGGTGATCGAACTCCTGGACAATCCCGCTTTCCACGACCTGCGGGTCGTTCAAGGCCTCTGCGTAATCGTAGACCGGCCCGGCGATCAGATCGGCCGCTTCAAGAAGATCGAGCCATTCCTTCGTGGTGCGTTTACCAAACACAACTTCCATCCGGGGCATGAACTCCTCTTCGCGCCCCGCCCGCGTCATCGGGCTGTCATAGACCGCATTCCCTATCAGATCGTCCAGGCCGAGCACACGGCAGAGCGCGTCCCACCGCGTCTCGCCCTCCGCGGTCATATTGAATACACCGGCAATGACC
>CBDUXZ010000288.1:0-3570 GCA_965371325.1 uncultured bacterium
AACCGGTGGGCGATCACCAGGGTCGTGCGGTTGGCCAGGAGGTTTTCGAGCGCGCCCTGCACCGCGGCCTCGCTGTCGGCGTCCAGCGAACTCGTGGCTTCGTCGAGAATCAGAATGGGCGCGTCTTTCAGAAGGGCCCTGGCCACCGAGAGCCGCTGGGCCTCGCCGCCCGAGAGCCGCAGCCCGCCCTCGCCCACGAGCGTGTCGTAGCCCTCGGGCATGGCCATGATGAACGCGTGGGCATGGGCAGCCTTCGCCGCCGCTTCGATCTCCCCACGGCTGCGCCTCACCTCGCCGTAGGCGATATTGTTGGCCACGGTGTCGTTGAAGAGGATCGTCTGCTGCGTGACGATCCCAATCTGCCGCCGGAGCGATTTGACCGTGTAGTCCGAAAGATCTCGCCCGTCGATCGTCACCCGGCCCGTGGTCGGGGCGTAGAAGCGGGGGATGATGTTCGCGATGGTCGTCTTCCCGCCACCGCTCGCGCCAACCAGCGCGACGATTTCGCCAACGCCGATGTTGAAGGAGATCCCCTTCAGCACCATCTCGTCGTCGTACCTGAAGTACACGTCCTCGAAAGAGACGCCGCCCATCACCGCTTCCAGAGGGACGGCATGTGGGGGATCGGGTGGCTCCGGCCGTTCGTCGAGAATTTCGAAGATGCGCGTCGCGCCGGCGATTCCCTCCTGCACCACGTTGTTTACGGCCGCGAGCTTCTTGAGATAAGGATAAAGAGAGCCGAGCGCGGCGAGGAAGATGAAGAACTCGTATTTCTCCAGGGTTCCGGCGGCGATGCGCTCTTTTCCGTACCAGAGGGTCGCGACGATGCCGACGGCGGCCAGGAACTCGTTCAGCGGCGTGATGAACGCCTTGAGACGGATGGCCCGCAGGTTGGTCCTGTAGAGGCCGCTGTTCTCCTCCCCGAACTTCCGCGCCTCCCATCGCTCCATCGCGAAGCCTTTCACGATGCGGATGCCGCGCACCATTTCGTGAATGAGCGTTGAGAGCTTCGCGGTCGTCACCAGCTTTTTGCGGCTAGCGCGCCGGAGCCGCCTTCCCAGGCGCATGATCGGAAAAACGCCGACGGGAAAGATGGCGCAGGCGATGAGCGCCATCTTGAAATCCATCGCGAAGGCCAGGGCGATGAGCACTAACGTGGAGCTTGTGTCGCGCAGGATCGCCGTCACGGCGTCGCTCACGGCCCCCTGGACCAGGGCCACGTCGTTGGTCAGCCGCGACATGAGCTCGCCCGTGCTCTTGTGCGTGTAGTAACGGATGGGAAGCGCTTCCAGGTGGGCAAAGAGACGGTTCCGGATGTCCCGCAGGACACGCTGGGCCGTGTCCCCCATGAGAACCGCCTGAGTGAAATCCGTGAGACCCTTCACCGGCAAAGCGATCATTATAGAGATCACCAGCACCAGAAAGAAGTTGCCGCCCACCATCTGGATGACCTCGTCAAAGACGTGCCAGTCGCCGAGCTTGATCTTGGATCCATCAAAGCCCTCTGGATCGAAGACGAAGGCCGCGAAGGGACCGACGAGGAAGATGGCCGCGCCCTGAGAGATCGAGTAGAGGACCATGCAGATCATCGCGGCCGCAATGAGGAGCCGGTAGGGCTTGAGAAACCCAAGGAGCCGCAGATAGGTCTTCATGCCGTGGCTCCCTCTCCCGGCGTCTTTTCGAGCATGTCGAGCAGCACCCCCGCCGCGCGCGCGTTCGCGCCGCCCTCACCAAGACGCGTCCGGACTTCCGAGAAACCCCGCCGCTGCGCCTCGCCCTCGGGGCCGAGGAGCGCGAGCGTGCGTGCCGCGATCGCCTCCGGCGTGCAGCCGCGTTGAATCAGTTCGGGAACAATCTCGCGGTTTGCCACCACGTTCACCAGGCAGTAGTGCTCGAGTTTCACAATCGGTTTCAGGAGATAAGTGATGGGGTTCAGGCGGTAGACCATGATCATGGGTGTGTCCTGAAGGGCGCACTCGAGGGTGGCCGTACCGGTCGCGACGGCCGCCCCATCGGCCGCGGCCATTATTTCGTAGGACAGATCCTCCCCGAGCGCCACGCGGATTCTCGCGTCCCGCGTGAAGCCGGAAAGGGTCTCCAGGTCGAGGGTCGAGGCTACCGGCGTCGCGAACTGCAGATCGGGCCTCTCTCTTGACATGAGCTCGGCGGCGCGCAGAAGCATGGGATAGATCCGTGTAATTTCCGAGCGCCGGCTTCCCGGCAAAAGGCCGATCAGTGGGCGCGCGGGGTCGAGATCGAGCTTGCGCATCGTTTCATCCCGCCCGAGCCGCGGCTTCGCCAGATCGACGAGCGGGTGGCCGACGAAATCAACCTGGACGCCCTGATCCTGGTAGAGCGGCGCTTCGAACGGGAAGATGACCATCATGCGTGTCACGCGCCGTCCCAGCTTCCGCACGCGGTAGCGGCGCCAGGCCCAGACCTGCGGGCTCACGTACCAGAGAAGCGGGATGCCCAGCCTGTTGACCCTCCGCGCCAGGAACAGGTTGAAATCGGGAAAATCAATCAGGACCACCAGGGAGGGGCGTCGCTCGGCCAGGGCGGCACGCAGGCGGCGGTAGATATACCAGATTCGGCGTCCGTGGGCTATTGCCTCGACGAAGCCGTTCACAGCCAACTGGCTGGAATCAAAGAGGATATCAACACCTGCGGCACGCATCCGGCGGCTGCCCACGCCCCAGAAGCGCACATCGGGCTCAATCTGTCCCACGGCCTCGACCAGGCCGGCGCCCTTGGTGTCGCCGGAGGCCTCCCCCGCCAGGATGAAGACATCCCGCTGCGGGGCGCTCACGGGTCCGCCCCGAGGGAGGCCAGGCTCTCCTCCAGCGACGCCCGCACCCTCTCCGCCATGGCCAGCGCGGCGCGCCCCGCCTCCCCCGAGACGAGGGGCCGCTCGCGAGTCTCCACGCAGCGGGTGAAGGCGCGGATCTCGGCTTCGAGCTGATCCCCCTTCGCAATCTCGATCTCCTCGCCGCTTATTTCGGGCGACTTGCCGGAGCGATCGATCCGGAGGAGATTGATTTTGCTCTCGTGAAAATCGATCGAGATGTATGCGTCAGGCTGGAAGATGCGGATTTTTCGAACCGGTGTTACGGAAACCCGGCTGGCCGTGATGTTGGCGATGCAACCGTTCCTGAAACGCACCCGGGCGTTTGCGATGTCGACGGTCCCGGTGAGCACGGGAACGCCTATCGCTTCGACGGAGACCAGATCGGACTTCACGATGGAGGAGATGATATCGAGATCGTGGACCATGAGATCCAGCACCACGTCAACATCGGTCGCGCGTCCCGAGAACGCCCCGAGACGATGCGACTCGATGAAACGGGGATTCCGGATCGTTTTATCGAGAGCCATGAGCGCCTGATTGAAACGCTCGACGTGGCCCACCTGGAGAATTGCTTTCTGCCCGGCCGCGAGCCGAATGAGGGTGTCGGCTTCTTCCAGGTTCGCCGTGATCGGTTTCTCTACGAGAATGTCTATTCCCGCATTCAGGAGGTCCTGCGCGACTTTGAAATGGTGCACCGTGGGAACAACGACGCTCGCGGCATC
>CBDUXZ010000289.1:0-3552 GCA_965371325.1 uncultured bacterium
TCTCGACGGCTTTTCTCTCCGGCCTCTTCACGATGGCCGTCTGGATCATCGGTCATCTGACCCCCGATCTTCGAGCTTTCGGGGAAAAGGCTGGAGGAGCAATGAAGGTGCTCACGGACTTCCTCTACTATGCCCTCCCAAATTTCAGAAATTTCAATATCAAGGAGCAGGTCGTTTACCAAATCCACGTATCCCCCGAATTTCTGGTGTTCGCACTGCTCTACGGGGTGGTTTACGTGACCCTCGTCCTTGCGGCCGCGACAATGATCTTCGAACGCAGGGATTTCGTATGAGCAGGATGGGAAAGGCGTTCGGGACGGTCGGGGTTTTGGCCGCCCTCGTGATCATCGTTCTCGGCACGTTTCTGCTCCGGGCCGAGGTTTCCTGGCACCGGGCCGATTCGCTGCGCGCCGAAGGCGAGCTCCGTGGGGCGGTCCGGGCCGCGAGGGGGGTTTTCGATCTTTATGTTCCCGGAAACCCCCGCCTGGATCACGCTTCGACCCTGATTTGGGAAGCCGCGGAAACCCACGAGGCGGAGGGGGATCGGGCGGCCGCCCTCGAGGACTATCGGACGCTCCGGAGCGTGTGGATCGGGGCGCATCCGCCCATGGGTGATCCGGGATGGATTGCGAAAAGCGAAGCGCGGATCGCACGACTGGCCTCCTCGCCGGGCGATGCCTCACCCGGCGCGAGCGAAAATGCCCGCCTCGCGCAGATGCGTTTACCGGCCAGGCCCTTTGGAGTCTGGGGAGGCGTGGCCGCGCTCGGCTTTGCCGGCTGGTTGCTGGCCACGGCGGGTCTTATCGCGCGCTCCTTCCGGAGTGACGGAAGCCTTGGCGGTAACGGGATCGGATGGGCCGGGCTCGTGGCCGTGACGTACGTGATCTGGATTCTGGGCATGATGCGCGCATGATGCTTGTCGGTGCCGCATGGCCCTGGAGTGGCGCGGGAACCGGCGACGGTCTCCTTCGCACATGCGACGCAATATTGTGAATGTGTGGTATAGGGGAAGAGCAACCTGCTCTGAATATCGCAAGTGTCGGGGTTACCATGGAATGGCCAATCGTGGCGGCTGGCTGCACTTTCGGCTTGATCATCGGGAGCTTCCTGAACGTGGTGATCGCACGCCTTCCGGGCGGTCAGTCCATCGTGAGCCCGCGGTCGCAGTGTCCCTCCTGCGGCCTCGCGATTGCCTGGTATGACAATCTCCCGATCCTCTCTTACCTGTATCTCCTCGGGAGATGCCGTGGTTGTGCCATGCCCATTTCACCCCGGTATCCCCTCGTCGAGGGGATGACATCCGTCCTGTTCGGCTTTGCCGTCTACCGCTTCGGGCTGACAATCGATCTGGCGGCGTCCCTCGTTTTGCTCTCCGCCCTCGTCGCAATCACGTTCATCGATCTCGATCACAGGATTATTCCCAATGAGATCTCGATTCCGGGGATCCCTATAGGATTCGCCTTTGGCGCTCTTCGTGAATCAGTGGGACCCGCTGACGCAGGCCTGGGCATTCTGATCGGCGGCGGCGCGCTCTTCGCGGTGGCATACCTCTACGAGAAAATCCGCGATAGGGAAGGAATGGGCATGGGAGACGTGAAGCTACTGGCAATGATCGGAGGGTTCGCCGGCTGGCAGGGGGTTCTAGTCACGATGATCACGGGATCCATCGTGGGGACGATTGCAGGCCTGGCGCTCATGATACGCGAGCGGGGAACACTTCAACTCGCGATCCCGTTCGGCCCCTTCCTGGCGTTGGGGGCTGCGTTTCACCTCTTCTGGGGCGAGGAGTTGCTCGGATGGTACCTTCAGATGACAAACCCATAAGTCTCTGGGCCAGCCTTCGTACCGAGATCGTCCTGAAGGTCATCATCCTGACGGTTACGGTTGTGCTTCTGGTTTCCATCGTCACCTTCAAGGTTCTCGAACTCGAGGTCCTTCGACAGCGCATGACCGCGGCCCGGCAGATCGTGGTTGCGCTTCACCATGAACTTACCGATCAGGACCCGTTGCGCGGTACTTCGGAGGCGGAGGTGCAGGCCGAAGTCCGGCGAATCACCGGGCAACTCCTACGGGCCGGGAACCTTCGATCTCTCTACCTGGTCGACGCTACCGGGCGCGTGATAGCCCACCCTGATCCCGGGCAAATTCACACCGTCGCCCAAGACCCCTTCGTCAAACGTGTGCTCGAGACAGGCGCGCCTGCTACGACACTTCGTGAGAGCCAGGACAGCTTCTTCGGGTTTCTGACGAATCTTACCGTGGACGAGAACGTCAAAATCGCAATTCCACTCGGCGCAAGTCCGGGGGGGCAGGCGGTCGGCGTGGCGGTTGTGCCCCTCGGCGACGTGAAACGCTCCATTGCCCAAAGCTTCAAGGTACTAATCGCCTTCATCGCGCTCGACGCATTCATCGTGGTGCTGTTCGGAAGCTGGTTTCTGTCCCGCGCACTCGTGCGGCCACTCGATCGGCTCGCCGGTGCCGCCAACGCCGTTGCCCGGGGAGATCTATCCCAGAGGGTGTCCACCGAGACGCGAAACGAGATCGGCGCTCTTGGGAGAACTTTCAACCTCATGACCGGCCGCCTGAGGGAGAGCCGGACACGCATCCGGGAACAGATAGAGTGTCTCGAGACGGCCAACGCGGAGCTGGCGCGGGCACAGGCCGATCTCGTTCGGAGCGAGAAGCTGGCTTCCGTGGGCCGCCTGGCGGCGGGCATCGCGCACGAAGTGGGGAACCCCCTGAGCTCCATTCACGGGCTGACCGATGTCCTTACGAAAGGGGGCCAAACGGGTTTCGAGCTGCCCGGAGAGGCGCGCGATCTCGCTCTCCAGATTGGAAAGGAGACGGAGCGCATTCACCGGATCATCCGGCGCCTTCTCGACTTCTCCAGGCCATCGACGCCTGAAATAGCGGATGTCGACGTAAACGAGACGATACGCGAAACGGTGGCCCTTACGGCCCCCATGTCGGATCTACGCCAGATCGAAGTCCGGCTCGAGCTCGATCCAGCCCTTCCCCTGGCAAGGAGCGACGCATCGCTCCTGCAGCAGGCGCTCATGAACCTGATTGTCAATGCGGGGCAGGCGATGCCTGACGGAGGCACGCTCTGCATCACCAGCCGTCCGGCGCGTTTCGAGGCGCGAGAAGCGCTCCCGCCGCGGCGTGCGGAGGATCCACCCGGGGCCGATTTCGTCGGGCGCAGGGGGGGGGATGGTCCAAAGCCAGGGGATCCCGCGATCGAAATCGCGATCGCCGATAGCGGGGAAGGTATCTCCACCGCGCTCCTGCCACAAATATTCGATCCCTTCGTCACGACGAAAGAACCCGGCAGGGGGACCGGACTCGGGCTTTCCGTGGTGCACAGCATCATTGAGATGCTCGAAGGGAGCATCCGTGTGGCCAGTGATGCCGGCAAGGGGGCGGTCTTCACCCTGACACTGCCCGAGGTGGGGGCGGGATCATGAAAGAGAATCGCGTCCTTCTCGTGGATGACGAGCGGAATTTCCGCAACACGCTCTCGATGATTCTTCACCAGGAAGGGTATGAGGTGGA
>CBDUXZ010000290.1:0-3551 GCA_965371325.1 uncultured bacterium
CCCGGTGCTCACCCTCCCTCCAGAGGATCGCCGCGCACCCCTCGGGACTGATCACGCTAAAAGTGGTGAACTCGAGCATGAAGAGTCGGTCAGCAACCGAAAGCGCGAGGGCTCCCCCGCTCCCCCCCTCTCCAATGATGATGCTGATGATGGGCGTTCTGAGGGCGCTCATCTCCCGAAGGTTCCTCGCGATGGCCTCGGCCTGGCCCCGCACCTCGGCATCGGGGCCGGGAAACGCGCCCGTGGTGTCGATAAAAGCGATGATCGGCTTGGCAAAACGCTCCGCGATGCGCATAAGCCGCAGCGATTTGCGGAACCCCTCCGGCATAGGCATGCCCTGGTGCCGCATCGCGCGTTCCCGAACCGTTCGTCCCCGCTGATGGCCCAGGACGACAACCGGCCGGTCGCGAAACCTCGCCAGCCCCCCGACGATGGAGGGATCGTCCTTATAGAGCCGATCGCCGTGCAGCTCCTCGAAATCCGTGAAAACGCGCTGAATGTAATCAAGGGTGGTGGGACGGGCCGGATGCCGGGAGAGCTGCGTCTTCTGCCAGCGCGTGAGCTTTCCGTAGATTCTCCTCCGGAGTTTATCCGACCGGATCAGAAGACGATCGATCTCCGCCGCCTGCCGCGTCCCCTGAGCGGGAGAAGCGCGCCGGAGAGCTTCGATGCGCCGCTCCATCCTGACAATCGGTTCCTCGAAGTCGAGATGTGGGCCCCCGCCTCCCCTTTTCTTCGTCGCCATGCGCGTGCCTCCTGAAATCTATCCCAGCAACCCGGCTGCACGTTCGATGATCTCGCGTGTCCCGGCGGAGGGAGAGAACCACTCGGTTTCCTTCTTTGCACGAAACCAGGTAAGCTGGCGCTTGGCGTATCGCCGCGTCTCTTTCTTCATTTCGGCCAGAGCTTCCTCGATCCTACGGTCTCCTCTCAGTACCTCCCCCATCTGCCGGTAACCAAGAGACCTGAGGGGGCGCAAATCCAGGCTGTACCCGGCCTTCTCCAGCGCGGCGACCTCCTCGAGAAAACCCTGCCGGACCATCTCTTCGCAGCGGGCCTCAATCTGCGCGTACAGGCGTGGGCGTTCCTCCGTAAGGCCAATCCAGCGGGTCTCGAAACGCTCCGATCGCCACCCGTGCCCGGCGTGCATCTCCGACAACGGTTTACCGGTCAACTCAAACACCTCGAGCGCGCGCGTCATGCGGTAGGCGTCATTGGCGTGAATGCGCTCCGCCGAGACAGGGTCCACCTTCCGCAAGCGTTCTCGTATATCCCGAATACCGTCCCGCGCGAGGTGATCGGCGATGGGCCGCCGTACCTCGGGAGCCGCCTCGACTCCCGCGACGAGCCCTCCCAGGAGCGCACGGATGTAAAGGCCGCTTCCCCCGACGACGATCGGCTTTTTTCCGCGGGAGACGATGTCATCAATGGCGGCGGCTGCAAGGCGGGCGTAGCGCCCGGCGCTGAAGGGCTCGTCGGGCGAGACCACATCGATCAAATGATGCCTGACCCGCCGCCGATCTTCGAGGGTGGGCTTGGCGCTCCCGATATCCATCCCCCGGTAAATCTGGATGCTGTCGGCGCCGATTATCTCCGCGCCGGTGGCTTCGGCGATGTCGAGGGCCAGGGCGGTTTTCCCTACGCCTGTCGGTCCGGCCACGATCAGGATCCGGATTCGGGACTCCGCGCTCACGGCGGGATTTTTCCGGGTGCGCGCAGGATCGGATATTCCCCCCCGCCGCCGCGTGACATTGAGCACGGCCACATCACGTTCTCCGGAACAGGCGCTCGAGATCGCTGCGCGGGAGTCGAATGGCCACGGGTCGGCCGTGGGGGCAGGTCCCCGCCCCGCCGGTCTGTTCCAGCCGAGCGAGCAGGGCCTCTGCCTGCTCTCGATCCAGGCGCTGTCCCGCCCGCACCGAACCATGGCAGGCAATCGTGGCGAGCGCTCTGCGGAACGCCTGCTCCAGTGCATCCGGGCCGGCCTCGTCCGCCAGGTCGTCCGCGACATGTGCGATAAGAGATCCGAGATCCGCCTTCCCCAGCAACGCCGGACCGGCCTTGATGGCGATCGTGTTCCCTCCGAAGGGTTCGAGATCGAAGCCCAGCTTCGTGATCTCCTCGCGTCTTGCATCGAGAACGTTCCGCCGGGCCGGCGAGATTTCCATGGTGCGAGGAACGAGGAGAGGCTGCACCGCGATTCCACCTTCATCGATCTGCTTGCGGATCTGTTCAAAGACGAGCCGCTCATGGGCGGCGTGCTGATCGAGGATGAGTATTCCCTCGCCGGATTCAAAAAGCAGGTAGGTCTCGTGGGCCTGGCCCAGGAAGCGGGTCGCGCCAGGGTTCTCTACAGCCGGTGAACTCGCGTCCGGAGCGGGGAGCGGGACCTCGGAGCCCGCCATCGCAAGGCCGCCGCCAGGCCTTCCGAAAACGGCTGCTTCGCTGTGCGCTCCAGCAAGGAATCGGGCGACCGATTCCTGAACGCCTTCCGCATGACCCGTGCCGACGCCCGTTCTGCCCACAGGGCTCCAGGAGCGAAGGGCCTCCAGAACGGCGCGCCGGACGGCGTCGTAGACGGCGCGCCCTTCCCTGAAACGCACCTCGAGCTTGGTTGGATGAACATTCTCATCGACCGCCTCCGGGGAGACCTTCAATTGCAGAACAGCCAGCGGAAACCGATCCGGCGGAATGAAGTCGCGCGATGCCGACACGAGGGCGTGCTGGAGCGCGCGATCTCTGACGGGGCGCTCGTTCACGAAAATGTAGGCGGATCGGGCGGTGGGGTGGGTGTTGTCTGGCGGTGAGATAAACCCCTGAACCGTGATCGCGCCCGCCCGGAAATCGAGAGGAATGAGATCCCGCCCCGCAGCACCCCCCAGAACCTCGATTATCCGTTCGGTGAGTGGTACGCCGGCACGCGCGTCCAGGACCGTGCGTCCTCCCTGTAGGAGCGTGAAGCCGACATCGGGCCGCGCAAGTGCGAGCCGGGAGACGATCTCCGTGACATAGGTAGCTTCCACGCCCGCGCGTCTCAGAAATTTCCGGCGCGCGGGTGTGTTGAAGAAAAGATCCGTCACCTCGACCAGGGTTCCACGAGGAGCGCCGGTCTCTTTCCGGCCCTCGTGGGCACCGCCGGCGATTTGGATCACGAGGGCGGCCGGGTCGGCATCGCGCCGGGTGATAAGCCGGACGCGTGCCACGCTAGCGATACTCGGGAGCGCTTCGCCGCGGAACCCGTAGCTCGCAACCGCGTGCAGGTCGGCCGCAGAATGAATCTTGCTGGTCGCGTGCCTCTCAAACGCGGCGATCGCGTCTTCGGGCCCCATCCCCTCCCCGTCGTCGGCTACGCGGATGAGACGCCTTCCCCCCTCTTCCGTCTCGACGCGCACCTCGCGCGAAGCGGCGTCGAGGGCGTTCTCGACGAGCTCCTTCACCACGGAAGCAGGCCGCTCGATCACTTCGCCCGCCGCAATCTGATTGGCGAGCCCGGGCGGAAGGATTGCAATTTTTCGGGTCATGCTCTGAATAGCCTCGTTTCGAGGGGAGTG
>CBDUXZ010000291.1:0-3549 GCA_965371325.1 uncultured bacterium
CAGCCCGCCCGGCGAATTGATGTACAGGTGGATATCCTTGTCGGGATCGTCGGACTCGAGAAAAAGAAACTGCGCGATGACCACGTTCGCAAGATCATCATCGATCGGCGCGCCAACGAAAATGATGCGGTCTTTCAGGAGGCGGGAGTAGATATCGTAGGCCCGCTCACCCCGGTGGTTCTGCTCCACGACCATTGGGATAAGCGAACTCTTCATCGGTTTCCACCCCTTCCCCGTCTGGATTTGGCGGAGCGACGGCGACGGGGGGATACGCCTTCCGCAACGGACGATCGAATCATGACTCCGATGCGCTTTTTTCCTTTCGTATAGTAGCTTTTTCAAGAACCAGATCAAGAGCCTTTTCTTCACGCACCCGCCGCTCGATTGTGGGAAGAAGCCCGCGTTCCTCGTACGCGCCGCGCAGCGTCGAAACGCGCTGTTTCCCCTCCCGCGCGGCAGGTTCCAGGTAGCGGTCGATCTCTTCGCCGCTTACGGCAAGATCCTCCTCGCGCGAGATTTGGTCGAGGACGAGCGATGCCTTGACGTTGCGTTCCGCCCGCGGCCGCCATTCCTTCTCCAGCGCCTCCGGCGTGAGCCCGAGCTGCTCGGGATCGACGCCCTGCTTCGCAAACCGCCGGCGTGTGCTCTCCACCGTGCCCTGAAACTCCTGCTCGACCATCGCGGGCGGCGCCTCGATACTGTTCTCAGCCACCAGCTGTTCGCGAATCTGCTCCCGTAGATTGCGCCGCGACTCTTCGTCGAGCTCCCGCTGAATGTCCGTGCGCACTTTCACGCGCAAATCTGCGAGGCCTTCGAAATCCCCTGCGTCTTTCGCAAATTCGTCATCGATGGCCGGCGTCACTTTCTTCTTGATCTCCTTCAGGACGACCGTGAACCGAGCGGCCTTTCCCGCAAGCACGGCATGGCCGTAATCCTCGGGGAAGGTCACCGATACCGTACGCGTCTCACCCTTGGTCATCCCCTCGAGCTGCTCCTCAAATTCCTTGAGGAACTTTCCCGAGCCGATCTCGACCGTGACTTCCTTCCCCGCGCCTCCCTCGAAGGGCGTGCCGGCGATCGTTCCCTCGTAGTCGACCACGGCAAAATGACCGCGCGCCAGGGCTGCGGAACTGTCCTCGACGATGAGCTGGGCGTGGAGCTCGGCCAGGCGCTCGAGGCGCTTGTCGACAGCCTTGTCATCGGCCTCGGCAACCGCCTGAACAAGCGCGAGCCCCTTCCACTTTTTCACCTCGACCGAGGGCCTCACCTGAAGGCGAGCCGTGTAGCGCCAGGCGTGCCCTTCCTGGAGCTTTTCGGGCTCGATCACGGGCTCCGAGACGGGCTCCAGCTTGTGCTCCCGAAGCGTCTCCCCGTAGGTGCGGTTCACGAGCGACTGGACAACCTCTTTGCGGACCTGATCGCCATAGCGGCGATCGATAACGCTGCGGGGCACCTTCCCCTTGCGAAAGCCGCGAACACGCACGTTTCGCACCAGGTTCCTGTAGGCGCTCTCGAGCGCCTCGCCGACCTCTGCCGCGGGCACCTCTACAGCGATCTTTCGCTCCCACGGACTGAGATTTTCGATGGTCGCTTTCATCTTCTCCTTCGAGCGGCAGCCCCGCCCCGATGGCGGACGGAAGGGAACGAGGCTCGCCGAGGCTGGATAGTACAGACTGGAAGTGGGCGGATCGGACCCCCTGGTGTCAGCCGCCCGGTGCGAAGGACGAAGGAGTGGGCGCGCAGCATGGCTATGGTGCGAGAGGAGGGAATCGAACCCCCACGCCTTCCGGCACGAGATCCTAAGTCTCGCGTGTCTACCAGTTCCACCACTCTCGCGTTGAACGGATCACCCGGGCGCAGAAGAGCCGGGGCGTTGGGAAGTTTTAGCGCCTGACCGGGCAGCGCGCCGGCCGGTCCGGGGGGGGCCAGGAGGGGGGAGTGCCGGCAGAGACCCCGCAACCCGCCTGAAACTAGAGAATTTCAGGGGGTGCGTCAACGCGGTCCCCGGGTGCGGACAGGGCGGACCGGAGATCGGGAGATGATTTTCGGTGAGACGGCCGTGCCGCCCCCTGGGGGGCGCTTCAGGTGCACGATAGGGCTGCGGACCCCCCAAAAACTCCCCTGTGAACGAGAAAAATGGTCCCTCAAGCCGCCCTCTGACCGGGCCGATAAGTCATTGGAATCATAAAGGGGTCGCCCCGGGGTCCAAAACGGGCAGAAAATACCCCCCCTCGTGACACCAGGGCCCCTTCCGACCCACTCAGATATCGAGGCACCAGAAGCAAACCGGGTGAGGTTGAGAGGACGGTAACTGCCGAAGTCAACTGGGGCAGTGCCCCACGGAGGCATCCTGATGATCGAAATAATCCTCGTAGGGCTGTCGGTTCTCGGAATAGGCGCCATCGCCCTGTTCGCGGCGGCCTACTTTGTGCTGGCCGCTTCGCCGATCACCATCGAAGGGTACGCCGGCAGCGCACTCTCCCCGTCATCGGCGCAGCTCTGGGAGAGTGGGCGTGTTGCGAGTGGTACGCCTGAAAAGACGAGCCGGGTCGAGGGCCTACTTAAGTCGCTCCACTCGGCCCGTGCGGCGATTAAGGGATCGCGGCGCAACGCGACCCCCTGACATTCAAAAGTTTCTCCTTCGAGACGAGAGTCGTCTACGAAGCCGAAAGGCAGGTTATGCAAGAACCTGCCTTTCGTTTATGCGGCTGCTGTTATGTCATGAAAGACTTCGGCTGACAGGGCGTGCGGATTAGCCTGATGCGCGCCTGACCTCGCCCCTCCTGTTTCAGAACCAGTGCGTGAAGCCTTCGGGCGCCATGACCGCGTCTCCCGCATCGGCGGTCTCCACCGACGCCGGCAGCGCACTCTCAATCGACTCCGACCCGCGGCGATCCGCCGGGACCGTCTCGAGAGCCAACTGCGACGATTCCCAGTCCATGAAGGGGTTCCACGTGATCAGCGGTGGGCCGCTCCTTGCAGGGCTCATCAGCACCTCCCCCCGCCCGGTGCGGTTCATTCCCGCCCCGGGCCGCCGACTGCCTTCTGTCCCCGGACGCATTCTTGTTCCATCGCGGAAGCGGACACAAGGAAAAAGTGAGGCCGCCGGTTTGCACGATTCGGACGCGCTGTGTCATCATCCGCTCTGCCGAAAAACATACCGGCCTCATGGAAACCGGGCGCCCGCAGAGGGCCCCACGACGTGAACCACAAGGAGCCAGGAGCCATGTCAATTATTGATGCCTTTTCACTCAAGGGAAAGATTGCCATCGTCACGGGGTCTAGCCGGGGAATTGGTCGCGCGATTGCGCTGGCCTATGCCGGCGCGGGCGCCGACGTGGTCGTATCGAGCCGGAAACTCGAAGCCTGCGAGCCCGTCGCAAAAGAGATCGAAACCCACGGCGTGCGGAGCATGGTCGTTCCCTGCCACGTGGGTAAGTCTGCCGAGATCGAAAATCTTGTCGAAACCGTTAACAAGGCCTGGGGACGGATCGACATTCTCGTGAACAACGCCGCGACCAATCCCGCGATGGGCGCCTTGGTGAACAC
>CBDUXZ010000292.1:0-3538 GCA_965371325.1 uncultured bacterium
ATTCCTTCGCAGAGAGACCGAGCGGGCTATCCGGTTCCAGGAACAGATCGGGCTGGATGTGCTCGTTCACGGGGAGTTCGAGCGAAACGACATGGTGGAGTATTTCGGCGAGCAGCTTGATGGCTTTGCGTTCACGCAGCACGGGTGGGTTCAGAGCTACGGCTCCCGGGGCGTGAAACCCCCCATCATCTACGGAGACGTGTGGCGTTCGAAGCCAATGACCGTCGAATGGTCAACGTTCGCCCAGTCTCTCACGAAGAAACCGATGAAGGGTATGCTCACCGGGCCGGTAACGATTCTCCAGTGGTCCTTCGTGAGGGACGATCAGCCCCGTTCCCGAAGCTGCCGGCAGATCGCCCTCGCAATCCGCGACGAGGTGACGGATCTCGAGGACGCCGGCATCCGCATCATCCAGATCGACGAACCAGCGCTCCGCGAGGGACTCCCTCTCAGGCGGGCCGATTGGGATGAGTATCTGAATTGGGCCGTGGATGCCTTCAAGCTCTCCTCCTCCGGGGTCCGCGACGAAACCCAGATCCACACGCATATGTGCTACGCCGAGTTCAACGACATCATCGAGTCGGTTGGTGCCATGGACGCGGACGTCATCTCGATAGAGACATCCCGATCGCAGATGGAGCTTCTCGATGCGTTTGTTCGTTATCACTACCCGAACGAGATCGGTCCGGGCGTGTATGACATCCATTCGCCTCGTGTTCCCGAGGAGTCGGAGATGGAGGCGCTGCTCCGCAAGGCTGTAAAGGTTTTGAAGCCCGAGCAGATCTGGGTTAATCCCGATTGCGGGCTCAAGACCCGCGGCTGGGCCCAGGTGGAGCCTGCGCTCGTGGGACTCGTGGCCGCGGCCCGATCGCTTCGGAGCAAGGCAGCGTAAACACTTCCCCCACAGAAGCCCTGTCGAACCTCTGGCGGTGGCCTTGGGAACTCAGCCAATGGATTGCTTTCGTGCGACCTACCGCGTCCAGGTCGGGGCGGACGAGGTCGAAACCCGGGCCGAGGCTCTGCTCCTCGAGCAGACCGTTGAGCTTCCCCGGGCCGCGGTCCGCGATCGCTTTGTCGAGAAGGAAATCCTGGGGCGAATCGACAAGATCAACACCGATCCGTCCGGCGGGTTTCTCGTTTCCATCTCCTATCCGCTTCACACGACCGCTCTCGATCCCGCACACTTTCTGACCGTTCTGTTCGGAAATTCCTCCCTCCAGGACGACGTGTATCTCTCTGACGTGGAGATACCGCAGGCGCTGCTGGCCCGTCTCAGGGGCCCGGCCTTCGGCGTTCAGGGGATCCGTGATCTCACAGGGGTGGAGGGGCGGCCGCTGACCTGCACCGCCCTCAAACCGATGGGTTTGCCGGTCGAGGCGATGGCGGACCTCGCCCGCACGTTCGCTGAGGCACGCCTCGACATCATCAAAGACGATCACGGGCTTGCCGATCACCCCTTCTGCACCTTCGAGGCGCGTGTGCGCGCATGCCTTGCCGCGGTGGATGAGGTCGCGAAGAGAACGGGGCACAGGGCGCTGTATGTGCCGAACCTCACCGGCACGCCGGAGAGGGTTCTCGAAGAGCTTGCCTTTGCGCAGAGCGCCGGCGTGGGCGCCGTTATGATTGCGCCGATGCTCCTCGGCCTCCCCTTTCTCCGGGAGCTCGTCGACGGAAGGTGCAAAGTGCCGATCCTGGCCCATCCCACCTTCGCGGGGGCGTTGCGCATTGCTCCGGAGACGCTGCTGGGGACCCTTTTTCGCGTTTACGGCGCCGACGCCGTCATCTATCCGCACTGGGGAGGGCGATTCAGTTACAGCGCCGAGGTCTGCCGCGCTCTCGCCGAACGGCTTCGCTATCCACTGGATTCCATCCCCCCGGCCATGCCGGTGCCCGCGGGAGGCATGTCGGTGGATCGCACGGAGGAGCTGGTGCGGTTCTATGGCAACGATGCGATCCTGCTCATCGGCGGGAGCCTCTACCTGGCCGGGCCTGCGCTGCTGGAACGAAGCCGTCACTTCGTCGATGAAGTCCACCGGTCGGCAGGGCTCCTGGCGAAGGGCGGTTAGAGCGGGAGCGTTTCGCGGGAACGAAACGATGAAACTGATCAGACGTTTTCAGAAGGATTTCCGCTGGGAAGGGGTGCCGCAGAAGGCCTACAAGCCGGAGGGCGACCACTTCCGTGACATCACCCGCCAGGTTCTCTTCGGCGCCAGGACCGATCTAGCCGCCGAGCTTCGCTACTTCGAGATCCAGCCCGAGGGCCACTCCACGCTCGAGAAACACGAACATACGCACGCCGTCGTGATTCTTCGCGGCGAGGGGCACGTTCTCGTGGGAACCGAGGTGTTCGAGATCAGGCCCTTCGACATCGTCCGCGTGCCGCCCGTGACCTGGCACCAGTTCCGCCCGGCGGGTGACGCCCCCCTCGGCTTTCTCTGCCTCGTAAACGCCGAACGGGATCGCCCGATCCTCCCGACCGAAGAAGAACTCCGCGCGCTCAGATCCAACAAGGAAGTCGCCGCGTTCATCCGCGTCTAGCTTTGCCCTGACTGCTTCTCGACAAAGAGCGTCTGGGTAGGATAAGCGAACTCGATCGCTTCGCGCTCGAACGTCTCCATGATCGCAAAATTGATCTTCTCCTGGATGTCCATGTAGGTGTTGAAATCGGCGCTCTGCACGTAGAAGACCACCTCGAAATCCAGGCTGAAGGCCCCGTAGGACTTGAAGTGGGCGCGATCGAAGCGCGCATTCTCCACCCCTTCAACGGCTTGGCGAATCATGCCTGGAATCCGCTTCATTTTTTCAAGACGCGTTTGATAGACAACGCCGAGCGTGAAAATGACCCGCCGATTCCGCATCCGCTTGTAGTTCCGAATTCGGCTGCTGGTCAGATCCTTGTTCGAGAATATGAGTTCCTCGCCGTGCAGACTCCGGATGCGGGTGGTCTTGAACCCCACGTGCTCCACCACGCCCATGAGATCCCCCACGATGATGTAGTCTCCCACCTCGAAGGGGCGGTCGAGAAAGATGGAGAAGGAGCTGAAGGCGTCCTCGAGGATGGTCTGTGCAGCGAGCGCGATCGCAATGCCGCCGATTCCGAGCCCGGCGACAACGCCCGTGATCTTGATCCCCAGGTTGTCGAGAATGAAAACAAATGCGATCAGCCAGAGCGCAATTCGGATGACCAGTCCGAGGTTCCTTACAACGGTGAGGCGATTCGGATCGGCCTCACCAACCCGGAGATAGGCGCGGGCGATCAGGAAGACGGCAACGTGTGACAAAACCTGGACACTCTTGACCGTCAGGAAGATGACGAACGCAACATTCAGAATGCGGTCAATGCTCGGGGAGAGAGCGAGTGACCGGGACGACACGTAGATGCCGATGAAGGCGTAAACGGGAGTCCCGAGGTCCTTTACAAGCTCGATCAGATAATCGTCGAGCTTGTTCTCTGTTTTCTTCGCCAGCCGGTGAAGCCGGGCGATGACCACTTTCTCGATGATCCACAGGACGAGGACGATCCCCAGCGCCATCGCCA
>CBDUXZ010000293.1:0-3532 GCA_965371325.1 uncultured bacterium
TCCGCTTGCCGCGACAGCCGGTCGCGAGGCGTCGAAGGTCGCCATCGCGCCCTTGAAGCCGGCCGTTCCGGCATCAGTCACCACATCGGCCGAGCCGAGGATGTTTTCGATGGGAATCCGGCAATCCTCGAAGACGATGGCGGCCGTGTCGCTGGCCCGGATGCCGAGCTTGTCCTCGACCTTGATGACCTGCATCCCCGGTGTTCCCGCCTCCACCACGAAGCTCTTGATCCCGGCGCGGCCGGCGCTCTTGTCGAGCGTCGCCCAGACGACGAGAATGCCCGGCGAGTCCTGCGCGGCCATGAGCCCGCTCGTCACGAAAATCTTGGTGCCGTTCAGGACCCATTCATCACCGTCGCGAACGGCGGTCGTCGTGATGGCGGCGGTGTCCGAGCCGCAATGCGCCTCGGTGATCGCCATGGCCCCCCACTTCGGCTCCCCTTCGGTGAAGCGCTTGAGGAAGCGCTCTTTCTGCTCAGGCGTTCCCACCGCCTCGATGGCGAAACCGGCGAGCGCAGCGTTAGGGGTTGCAAGGTAGATTCCCGCGTCCCCCCAGGCCAGCTCCTCGATGATGGCCACCATCTGTATGTTCGCCTCGCGGGGGCCGTCTCTCTTCTCCTGCTTTGGCCTCGCCTTCTCCTCCACCGAACGGGCCTTCACCGACTCCCACATGAAGTTGATGTAGTCCCAGGGCCGCCCGGCGTCGTGATGGTCGAACTGCC
Organism: uncultured bacterium; assembly: GCA_965371325.1. GTDB lineage: Bacteria > JAUYMQ01 > JAUYMQ01 > JAUYMQ01 > JAUYMQ01 > CBDUXZ01. The sequence goes on from CBDUXZ010000293.1 coordinate 723, forward strand.
GCGCGATGGGGCGCATCTGACCTTCGGCAACCATGTGAAGCATACTCTTCATCTGCTCGGTCGCTGCGCTTGGCTTGAAGCTGATCATGTCTGGATCCTCCGGTCGGAAATAGCCGGAACGGGCGCCCCGATTAATGCGCGCCTGTCCCCTTCTGATTAAACGAAAGTCAGCGCGTCGAGCGTGCAGAAGCCTCTCGCGTTGCGCAGGTGCTGCTCGACGAGGTGCTCACGGATGTACCCGTGGCCCCCGAGGATCTGCACCGCGCAGTCGGTGACTTTCAGCGCCGTGTCGGCCGTCGTGCGCCGCGCGAGGGCGACGGCTTTGCAAGCATCCAGCCCTTCGTCAAGGCGCCAGGCAGCCTCCCAGACGAGCAGGCGCGCGGCGTCCACCTCGATAGCCATCTCCGCGAGCATGAAGGCGATGGCCTGCTTGGTGGCGATCGGCACGCCAAAGGCCGTCCGCTCCTTCGCGTACTCCTTGGCGTAGTCCAGGGCTGCGCGCGAGACGCCCACGGCCATCGCCGAGAGTCCAACGCGGGATCGATCCAGCAGTAGGTTGAAGTCGCATCCCGCATCACCCCCCAACCGATCCCCGGCACCGACGCGCACCTTGTCCAGGGCCAGTTCGGCCGTCGGAAGCGCGAAGAGCCCCATGTTCTTCTCTCCCGTTTCGATTTTCAGGCCTTCGGCATCCCGCGGAACGAAGAAGCCCTGGACCGCGTCCCCCTCCCGCGCGAAGACGAGGAACGGCGTGTTGCCGTCGAGCACCGGCACGAAGCACTTTCGCCCCTCGAGGGTGTAACCGTCACCTTCACGGGTGGCCGTGGTCGCAGGCTTTCGAGGATCAAAACGGAAGTTCGGCTCGACAAGAGCAACGGCGCCCGGCGCGAAGCGCTCCTCCACGAAGGGAGCAAGATACTTCTCCTTCTGGGCATCGGTTCCAGCGAGAACGAGCGGTGTCACGTGAAGGCCCGGCGAGAGAATCGCCACGGCCAGCGCCAGATCGCCCCAGGCGAGTTCCTCGGCGATGAGGGCGCCCGTAACGGCGGAGAGCTTACCACCCCCTCCGCCATACTCTTCCGGGATGTTCATCATCACCAGGCCGAGCGAATTGGCGGAATCGAGGAGCGATGGCGGGATCTTTTCTGCAAGATCGCAAGGTCGTGCCTGTGGCCTGACCTCCTTTTCGACGAGCCGCCGGATTGCGTCGAGGATCGCGCTTTGCTCGTCGCTGGGCTCGAATGAAATCATCGGTTGGCTCCTTTCGCAGAACCTTGGGCTGTCACGGGTAGGAAACGCGCGGGTTCGACGCGTTTTCCGATGAGGCCCTGGAGTAGTGTCAGCTGCAGGCGGAATATCCATTCAGCCGGTCGTCCGAAGACCTTTGCCTGGGCGAGGACGGTGTAGAAGCCCACGTAAGCCCAGGCGGCCACCTCGGGGTCGACCTCCTCGGGAATCGACCCTTCGTCGATCCCTCGCCGGAATGTCTTTTCGATGCGGTGGACCATCCGGGTGATGTTGGATTCAATGACCTGACGGAGGGACGGATCGAGTAGCGCGGCGCCCTGATCGAGCAGGAGGCGGGCGTAGGCAGGCTCCCGTTCGAGCTCGGCCGTGTAAGCCACCGCATAGTCGACGAGAACGTCGATGGCTCCCTCACCCCTCGTTTCGATGCGATCGAAGATGGCTTGAAAATGCGCGCCCAATTCCCCGATGACGGCGAGTGTGAGGGATCGCTTGTCGGGAAAATACTTGAAGACGGTCGCTTCCGAGACGCCCGCCTCCCTCGCCACCGTTGCGGCGGTGGCTTTATGCGCACCCGTCCTGGAAATCGCGCGGATGGCGCACTCGAGAATCTGGGCGCGCCGCGTGTCCGGCTCGAGCCTGGACGCACGCCTTCGAACTGCCACGGGGCTTTTTCGATGTGATTCCGGCAAGGGATGGCCTCCCGGCGGTGAAGTTAGTAAGCCTTGGCTCATTTGGCAAGTCAGTCTGTACCCGGTACGCGGGTAGACCTTGAACAGCTGTAAAAACAAGAGGTTATGCCGCCCAAGAAAAATAAGATGCCTTTTCTGAAAGCCGGTGGATGAGGTGCTAATAGCGGAATGCTTACTAACCGCGCGTCGCCAACGTGACGAGCCCGCCTGTGGGCGGGCCCGGGGGATCGAAGCCTGGCTGCGGTTCAGCCGATGTGCATGAGCGCGTTGCCGGCAAGCACGGTGCCCAGAGCGGCGACGCCGTAGAAGATGAACGCCGTCAAACCTTTCGCCTCGAGCCCGAGATCGTGAACCACATGCTTTAGCCGGTGCCCCGCGTGGAAGAGGGAGAGCGAGATCAGGGCGAAGAGATAAAGCTTGGCGATGGGATGAGAGAGAAGCGACGTCATACGTTCAAAGCTCATCGCGTCTTCCGGAATCCAGCCGAGCTGCATCGCCAGGCCCTGGAAGAAGATATGGCCCGGAAGGAAGATTGCGGAAAGCATGCCCCCCGCCGAGAAGAGGAGCCACCAGAACGCTTCGCTTTTTTGCGCGGCCATGTCTCCTAGCCTCCAATCGAGAAGTAGCCGATTACCAGCGCGACCACGACGACGAGTCCCATGTTCCCGGCGACGAACCACGATGCCGGCACCTGGAACTTTCCGACCCGGAGCGGTGTGACCACCGCGCCGGCCTGAAACCAGGTGATTGAGTGGAACAGGACGAAGAAGAAGGCGATGAGGGATCCGATTGCGATGGAGGTCGAGTTTGATGCCGCCTCCACCCAGGCGTTCCACGCAGGTGCCCCCTTCGACAGCGCGACGACGCCCTGCA
>CBDUXZ010000294.1:0-3525 GCA_965371325.1 uncultured bacterium
CGAGCGCGTCGGTCTTGCCGCGCTCGGCATCTATCTCTGCGTCCTCATCGTTCTGACGATCATCGCCCGCCGCGCCCGCATGAAGACGCCCTCGGAGTTTTATCTCGGCGGGCGCTCGCTTCCGTTTTTCATCCTCTTCTTCACCCTTTACGCCACCACTTACAGCGGCAACTCCCTCATTGGGTATCCGGGAGAAGCGTACCGTCGGGGTTTCTCCTGGGTCATGTCAACCGGCTTCATGATGGCGATCATGGTGTTTTTTCACATCCTCGCCCCGAAGCTCAGACGTGCCGGGGAGGAACACCAACTGGTGACGCCGGGAGACTATATCCGGGTTCGCTACGGGAGTGGAAGACTCGCGGTCTTGATCGGCATCATACAGGCCGTCGCCCTGACGAACTATCTGCTCGCCCAGCTCATCGCCATGGGCCATGTTGCGTCCGGCCTTACGGGCGGCATGCTCCCTTATGCCGTCGGCGTCGTCGCCCTCGCGCTGGTTATTCTTCTCTACGAGACCCTGGGCGGGCTGCGGGCGGTTGCCTTCACGGACGCGCTTCAGGGTGTGCTCCTCCTGTTCGGACTCTCGGTGATGCTGTTCTGGCTCGCGAATCGGTCGGGCGGAATGCAGGGTGTGACAACCTGGGTCCTCGCCAACGAGCCGGACCTGGCCCTGGTTCCCTCAGCTGAGGAGTGCCGCAACTGGGCCTCCTCGCTTCTCCTACTCGGCATCGGGAGCGTCGTATACCCCCAAACCATTCAGCGGATCTACGCGGCGAAGAATGCAAAGGTCCTCTACCGATCGTTGGCGCTTATGTCCTGGATGCCCCTGGCAACGGTTTTCGTCGTTACGCTGGTCGGCATTGCGGCGCTTCCAATCCTGTCAGGCCTGGGCGAGATCGGCGCCGATGAGGTGCTTCCACGGATCATCCGGGAGTGGTCCGAACAGGGGGGGATAGCCGTTTTTCTCGCCACGCTGGTTTTCGTGGGCGCCCTTGCCGCCATCATGTCGACCGCTGATTCGGTTCTTCTCTCCCTCGGAAGCATTATCTCCGAGGATGTTCTCGGCGGTGATCGCTACGATCCACGCACGACCCGGAAGGGAAAATGGGTGGCTGCCACCCTGCTCTTCTTCATGGTGCTGGTGGCTGTTTCTCCCCGTATCACGCTCTGGCGTCTAATCGAACTCAAGATGGAAATTCTGATGCAGTGTGCACCGGCTTTCCTGCGGGGGGTTCATTGGCGGCGGCTGGACGCACCGGCCGTTCTGCTCGGAATTCTGGCGGGTTGCGGCATCGCCCTCTGGGGAATGTGGAGCGGAACTGCAAGATTTGCGGGAATTCATATCGGCGTGATCGGGCTTGTGGTCAACTTTGCGATCGTCGTCGCGGGTGGCCTGATCACCGGTCGGCGTCACCCGGGGGGGTCCGTGACACCTCCCGGCGGATAGATCCCGGGCCGCGGATGCGGCCGTCCCTCCTGTAAAGATAGATGCCATTCTTGCTCTTTTCTTGCATCCCAAACAACATTTCTGTATAGAAGAACGGTGCTGAGCCCCGGCATTCCAGGAACACCGCCGTAAACTTTCGAATGGTCGTCATCAATGCGCAAATCGCCCCGCCACGGAGGTCGTTATGGATAGGAGTGTGTTTGTCCGCAAAGCGATTACGAGTCTTAAATTTGAACTTATCGCAGCCCTCGCGCTGTTTCTCTTCCCTGTTTTCAGCGCGGGCGTTGTGATCGCCGACGAGCAATCGGATCAGAACCGACGATTGCGTGAGATTTTCCAGGATGCAAGAGCCGAGGTCAGGGATGCGCGGGGGAACTTGATAGCCACGCTCAAGGATGGGGTTCCCAAACAGGTCCAGGAGGAGGATTTTGGAGATGAGGTCAAGGACATCGGGACGGCTCTCCGGAACGGCCAGCTGAGCCTGGGGGGCATCCAGAAGAATCTCGTAGGGAATCTCCAGGACGAGCTGGGAAGCAGTTCCCCTGACCCGACCAGCCAGAACGCTTTGCTTGGAAACGGCGGGAACGCCGATGCGCTTTCGGAGTCGCTGTTCTGGGACAGGCCGTCCGACGACGGGAAGTTTCTCGAAAAACTGGGGCAACGAGTCAGATTCCGCGTGGAGTTCCAGGATTTCGAGGAGAACGGATCCCGGAACCCGGTCGCCAACGCGCACATCGCCACGGTCACGAACCCGAAGCTGCGCCTCAAGCTCCTATACACCCAGGACCTCTACAGCCAGGAAATCTACGAGATCTACGGGAGCCGCTCCCTCAATGGAACCACGAACGGGGGGAGTATGACCAAGAGCAAGAGGCTTCGACTCGACATGGTCGTGGGAGGCGCGGCCACGAATCCCGAGAACGGGAACTTCAACGGCATGGCCTGTGTCTTCGGAATAGGCCAGCCCAACACGAGCGTCAACGTCTGGGCCATCGGCCTGCACGGAACCTTCAACCAGAGCGTCATGAGCGACAGTTCCGGTCGCTTCCGGGCTGACTTCAGCGATCTCGGCCGTGGGATCTCCCTTTACGGGGCGCTCTATAACTGCGGAGAGTCGGCGGAGTCCACGGCGGGTCTCGGGGGAGGCGAATACGAGGTGTGCGACGAGTACGGACAATCCAAGCAGAAGTCGTTTCTCGAGATGGGCCTCCTTGCGGATCGATTTAGCTCCAAAGACAGGTAAGGAAGCGCGGGATTAGATCCCGCTTGGGACCAAGAGAACCGAGATCGGAGACGGGGCGCGTCGCATCGGCGAGACCAGCCGGAGCGTCACACCCCGTTCCCGTTGGCCTTCCCGGCCTCCAGGACCGACCGCGACGGAGCCTCTGAACAGTGCTGTTGTGATCATATGCTATCCCTTCCGGGACTGCTGTGGGCGGCACGAAAATGCGCCCTCCCTGCCGGCTGTAAGCGATAAAAGTCAATGAAAACAAGAGTTTGATTATTAGCCGATGCAATTGGCACGTCCCTTGCTCTATTGGTGAGTCAGCCACGACGGGGAGGGACACACCATGAACTGTCACGCACACAGCATTCGAACGAAGATCCACGGAAGGCCGGCCCGGTTCGTCCAGGCGGCCCATGCCGGGCGATACCGCCGCGGGGGGGCGGTTCTGCGGTTCAAGGAAGCGCTCTACGATCTGGTTGACATGACGGCACGTGAGCGCTTCGAGGCCCGCAAGCCGCGCTTCTGACCGGTTCCGCCGGAGTGGCGGTTACCCCAGGACGGAAGCGCAGGGAGTAAGTCATGGATTGTTGCACCTGCCAGAGCACCGTTCGCGAAGAGGCCTGGTTCTGCACCGACTGCGGCACGCCCGTTTCACGTCCCTGTGAGGCCTGTGGCGCCGGCCTCGAGCCCGACGATCGATTCTGCGGCCACTGCGGCTGCCCGGTCCACGCGCCAAAACCCGTCGGACGCCCCGGCCTCTGTCGCCCGGAGCGCTTTCTTCCTCTATAGTTCACCTTTGAACAACCCGCACACGCAACGCCGCACGAATCGGCCACGCCCTGATTCACGA
>CBDUXZ010000295.1:0-3521 GCA_965371325.1 uncultured bacterium
CTTCCATTTTCCAGCGCCGCGCTCTCCGACGCGTTTCAGCGGATACTGCAGCCGGCTCGCGTCGTACATGCGATGGCTGTAGCAGGCGCCCTTCTGGCAACCCCGCGGGTTGAAATCCGGCACATCGGGATTGGTCTGCGGATAATCCCCCGTCTGCTCCTCGCGCAGGACAATGCCGTCCTTGACAAAGATGTTCCAGGCACAGGCACGCTGATACCAGCAGTTCACATGGTGGGTGCTCTTCGCGACGCGATCCCACTTCCAGCGTTTGCGATAGACGTCCTGCCAGCCGGCGTAGTCCGGTTTGGGGGGGAGCGTGCTTTCGGCCGCTGCGCTCCCCCGGGCGGCGGGCGCTGAGACACGGAGCTGATCGAGGCAGAGGACCAGCGTCGTCGCACCGGCGCCCCTCAGAAAATCCCTACGTGTGATATCCCAACCCATCCGCGCTTTCCGTCCCTTCCCTAAACAGGACAACGTCGCGATTTCTAATATGAATTAAAGCTCATATTCACAGGGAGATGAGGCTACTCCCCGTCTGATCCAGTTGTCAAGTCGAATGTACACTTTGCGTGCCCAGCCTCGGGCACAGACCCTTTTCCGGCCCGCGCGTGTCGGCGGCGCGCTCTCTATCAGTGTCTGGGGAATCTGAAAAGTGCCCTTTCCTGGTGCAATTTTTGCAGCCTGGCGCTTTTCCCCCACCGGTGGCGAGGGGCCGTCAGGAAACCCCCACCATTCTTATATGTGAAGTCTATTTCGACTTGCGACTTGACACGGACCGGTCCCTCGGCGTAAGCTTCGCGCTTAAACATGAACCTGAATTCATGTTTCTGTGAAATCGACGATGCGCCTGTGCCGGGATCCCCGGAAACGCGTCATCCGGCTGCGAGGGAGTCTGCGCCGCAGACGGCCCTGAGCGCATAACCCATTCAGCCCCGAACCAGGAGTCCCCGTCATGCATTCCGGCAATTTTTCGCGGCGGGATTTTTTGAAGACCAGCGGCTCTCTCGCCCTCGCGATGACTTTCCTCGGTCTGCGCCCCTTAACCGGATCGAAGGCAGTGGCGGCGGCCCCCGTACCATCCTACCAATCGATTGAGGACATTTACCGGGAGCGCTGGAAGTGGGATCAGGTGACACGCGGAACGCACTGCGTGGATTGCTACCCCGGCAACTGCGCGTGGAATGTCTACGTCAAGGACGGCGTTGTGCTCCGTGAGGAGCAGGCCGCTAACTATCCGATTATCGAAGCAGGCGTGCCCGACCTGAACCCGCGTGGCTGCCAGAAGGGCGCATCCTTCAGCAGTGTGATGTACGGCGCTGAGCGTATCCGCTATCCGCTGAAGCGCGTGGGGGCGCGCGGATCAGGCAAGTGGAAGCGCGTCTCCTGGGACGCGGCGCTCGACGAGATAGCGGACGCGGTGGTGGACGCGGTCGAAACCACCGGCCCGGAATCGGTCATTCTGGAGATGGGCCCCGGAAACCTGGGCATCTTTCAGGCCACCGGTGTTTCCAAATTCGCGGTGCTCCTCGGCGCAACCGCGCTCGACGTAGACGGCCTTATCGGCGACTTCAATGCGGGTAACTACATCACCTTTGGCAAGTTCCACCACGTCTCAAGCGTCGATGACTGGTTCCACGCCGATCTGCTCCTTATCTGGCACATGAATCCCGTTTACACGCGCATCCCCTCCTATCACTACATCTCGGAAGCCCGCTACAAGGGAGCCGAGGTCATCACGATCGCGCCGGACTATTCCCCTTCCGCGGTGCACGCCGATCTTTATATGCCCGTGAAGATCGGCACGGACGCCGCGCTGGCGCTCGGCGCTTGCCAGGTCATTCTGTCCGAAAATCTCATGGACGCGGACTTCGTCCGCGAGCAGACCGACTTTCCGATGCTCGTGAGGAAAGATACGGGGCGTTACCTGCGGGAGACCGATCTGAAGGGAGAGGGGCGCGAGGATCAGCTCTTCTGGCTCGATGAGAAGAGCGGGAAGGTCTTGCCCGCGCCGCTCGCCACGCTCGACACGGGCGCCGTCACGCCCGCGCTCGCAGGCACCGCCACGGTGACGCTCCACGGGGGCGAGAGCGTCGAGGTTGAGCCGGTGATGGCGGGACTTCGCCGGATGCTTGATGCGAAGTACACGCCCGAGCAGGCTTCGGCGATCTGCGGCACCAAGCCCGAGCTCATTCAACACCTCGGCCGCAAGGCCGCCTCGAAAAAAACCCACATGCTCGTCGGCTGGAACGCGGCGAAGTTCTACCACGGCGATCTCATGGAGCGGGCGCAGTGCCTTCTGCTTGCCCTCACGGGGAACTGGGGAAAGCCCGGTACCGGCACGCGGGGATGGAACGAGACCGCCGACGCCAAGCACATCTTCTGGGGCCGCCGTGAGGCGACCGAAAAGGAGGGGGCACGGGTCGAGGGGACGCTTCAAGAGCTGAACAAGCGTATTCGCGACAAAGACCCGACCCTCTCGGAAGAGATGGTGGCCATCGAGCGGGAGCGCATTCTCGGCTCGGTCGCGGGGTACTCGCCCCCGATCTTCTACTGGTACAACCATGCGGGCTACGACAAGATCTGGGAGAACAAGGCCTGGTCGGATCCCGAAATGAAGCGCCCCTTCTCCGAGTACTGGAACGAAGCGATCGAAAAGGGCTGGTGGACCGGTTATACCGAGCCTACGAAGGAGCGCGTCCCGCAGGTGCTCATCGGCGTAGCCGGAAGCACCATACGCCGCACGCGCGGCGGACAGACGCAGCTCCTCGGTACCCTCTGGCCCAAGATCAAGATGATCGTTTCCGTCGATCCGAGGATGAGCGAGACCTGCCGCCACTCGGACATCATCCTTCCACCCGCGTGGTTCTACGAGCGCGCCGACTTCCGCTTCTTCACCCCGAGCGTCACGTTCAATACCTTCACCGACCAGGCCGTCCCGCCGCTGGGCGATACCAAGACCGAATGGGAGATGTTCGGAATACTCTGCCGTAAGGTCGGCGAGCGGGCAAAGGCGCGGGGTCTCAAAGAGTTCCGGCGCAAGCGGGAGCTGACCGGGGCGCTGCTCGATACGCTCCCGACCGCCCTTCGCAAGGCGCACGAGCTGCTCGGCGACAATCTTTTTCAGAAGGCCGTCCAGCTGACCCTCCCCGGCCTTTCCCGTGCCTTGAGGCAGAAGGGGAAATACGGCGACCTTTACAAGGAGTACACCTTCGGCGGGCAGATCAAGGAGTCGGACAACGACAAGGCGCTCGAGCTCTTCGTGGCCGATTCGGTGCGGGAGGGCTTCTTCCCGAAGGGGACCACGCTCCAGACCTACCGGGACAAGGGGATTGTCCGGATGACGGGACTCGGCAAGTATGATCCCGTGGGGCTCAACGTGTCGACCGACATCAAGCCGGACAAGACGGTAAACCCCCTGACCTGGCACACCGACAAGAAGATCCCCTACCCGACCTACTCTCGCCGTGCCCAGTTCTATATCGACCATCCCTGGTTCATCGAGGCGGAAGAAACGCTCCCTG
>CBDUXZ010000296.1:0-3509 GCA_965371325.1 uncultured bacterium
AAGGGCGCGCGCTCGAGGCGGCCCGGCAGGCGATCTCGAGCCCGCTCCTGGAGGACCTCTCGATAAGCGGCGCGCGCGGAATCCTGATCAACATCACGGGCGGAGACGATCTCACGCTTCACGAGATCAACGAGGCCGCAACGCTTATCCAGGAAGAAGCCCACGACGAGGCGAACATCATTTTCGGCTCGGTCATAAACTCCAGTCTGGGTGAGGAAGTTCGCGTGACGGTGATAGCAACCGGTCTCGACAACATGACGACCTTCGAGTCTGATGCCACGGAGTCCATGCCCGCAAAGCGCACCGCATCTCCCCAGCTTGTGGCGGTTCCTCCCGCGCCGCCCGAGCGGCAACCCTCCGCCGTCCAGAGGGCGAAGGAGGATGATCTTCCGGGCTTCAGCGAGGATGTCCAGGAGAAGGCCGAAGCGAAGGCGGAAACCGCGCCGGCGGTCCGGGCGCGGCCCAAGCGCCCCGAGGGGAAGAAGGCCAGACGGACGTTCAACATGTCACCGTTCGACGAGGACGAATACGACATTCCGACATTCCTGAGGCGTCAGGCCGACTAAAGCCGATTCGGTTTGGATAGCCGCGCCGGCAGAGGCAGGCCCGTGCAACGCGCGGGCCTTCTTCTTCGAGGAGCCCTTCTGTTGATTGAGGAACCCGTCCGCTTCGTCAATCCCCGGGGGCGCCGGCTTGCCGGCGTTCTCGGGAAACCTGCATCGGCTGCGTCCCGCGCGATGGTCGTCCTTAGTCACGGAATGCTGTCGGGAAAGAACAGCCCCAAACACATCCTGCTCGCCGAAAATCTCGCGTCCCATGGAATCGCGACGCTTCGTTTCGACTTCACCTCCAGGTATGATTCAGAGGGACCGATCGAGGAGATGACCTATACGGCCCAGGTCGATGATCTTGCGTCCGCCGTGAACTTCGCGCGCGAAACGGTCGGCCCGATGCGGCTGGGGCTTTACGGCTCGAGCATGGGCGGGGCGGTTGTCCTGCTGTATGCTTCCAGGGAGGGCTCCCTCGACGCGCTCGCCGTTATCTCGGCGGTGGGGCGACCGGGCGATCTCTGGTCGGCATGGGCCGACAGCGATCGCCTGGCCCGTTGGAAGAAGGAGGGGTGGATTGAGATCGAGGGACACCGGCTTCCCTACAGCTTCTACGAAGATACCCTTCGGCAGGACGTGATTGCCGCGGCCGCCGGAACAAGCGCGCCGCTCCTTCTGGTTCATGGCGCGAAGGATTCGATTGTGCCCCTCGATCAGTGCCGGGCGCTTCACGCGGCCGCGGCCGGATCCAAGCGGATGGTGATCCTTCCCGAGGCCGATCACCGGTTCTCGCGGGGCGAGGATCTGGAACGGATGATCCGGGAGGCTTCCAGATGGTTCGTGACCCACCTGATGAAGGCCGGTCCGCGCGCCGACTAGCCGGCCACCCGGGCCACTAAAGTTTTTTCCGGCCGCCCCTTTCATGGTATGCTTTCTGTGATGGTCAGGCGGATCGCCACGCGCCTGGGCCGAACCGACAAGCACTCTTTGCACCGCTTCGCGATCCCACACCGGGCCTTCGAGGAGCGCTTCATGGCCGCGCAGACACCCGAGACCGGCACGACCGAAGATCTCCGGCTCGAAACCATCATGGTTCCGGTCGACTTCTCCGAGAACTCCCTTCTCGCCGTTGATTACGCCATCAAGATCGGCAAGCGATTTGGCTCCAGAATTCTACTCGTTCACGTTTACCACTTTCCGGTGGAACTCCTAACGGACTGGTCCGCCTACGGCACGCTTGCCGGTTCGGGAGAGCTGCTCGAAGCGATGAGGAAGGAGCGCGAGGAGCAAATGGCCGCGCTCGTCCGGGAGAAGTCCGCATCGGGGCTTCAGGTCGAGAAGCGCGTGCTCGAAGGCACACCCTTCAGCGAACTCGTAAAGGCCGCCAGGAATGAAAACGCCGATATCCTCATCATGGGAACCCGGGGGCTGACGGGCATCAAGCATGTTCTCATCGGGAGCACCGCTGAGAAGGTTGTGAGAAAGGCTCCCTGCCCCGTGCTCGTGCTGAAGCCTGAAAACTTCGAATTCCACATGCCCTGACAGCCGAGGCCCCCCGATCTCCTGGCAGGACCCGCCCTTCCCGCGTGATGAAAGATAAGAATTCAGTCTGAGCAATCAGGGAAGGATAACAACCGGCGTACCCACATCGATCTTTTCATAGAGAATCTTCATATCCTCGTCCGAGACCGAGATACAGCCCTCCGTCCAGTTGATGCGATGGCGCCTGGTGAAGTCGCGGTACTCCCCTTCGCCATGAATTCCGATCATTCCGCCCAGCCGGGTCCCTGAAGGGGGCCTTTGGTGGTGATTGATCGCCATTTTTATTTTCAGGAACTCCGCCTGGCCGATGAGCTTGCGTGCGAGTCCGCGGCGGGCATCTTCGATGTTTGGATAGCTCAAACCCATGAAACGATAAAAACGCGATACCGTGCTCTTGTGCGTGATGTAGTACTCGCCCTCAGGGGTCCGGTAGTCACCCTGGCGCAACTTGCGTCCCTCGGGTTTCTTCCCGAGAACGATTGGGTACTCGCGCTTCAGGACATCGTTCTCAAAGTAAAAAAGGTGGCGCTTCGATTTGTAGACGATGATCGTCGGGCGTTTCAGAACTGCCGCAGCCGCCTCTCCCGCGTCCTTCCCGGCGGCGCGGGCGGATGGAACTCCGGGAAGGAGGAGAAGCAAGGCCCCCAGGAGAGAAGCAAGGATTGTTGAAGCGAGCCTGCGCTTCAGACGAGCGCGGCTACACTTTTTCTCTATCCACATGAGTACCCGTTTGGTATGATTTTATGCGGTTTTCAAAAAGGGGGTGTGAAACCGATGTCAACCTATTTCAGGTCCAGAACACTGTCAATGCTGGTTGCCGTTCTACTTGTCTCTTCGTTCTCCTTCGGCTGCGCGAAATGGGAGGAGACGCGGGACGCCAAGGATGAAGCAGTAAAGGCCGCTGCAGACGCGATGGCCGCTTCGCAGCGCTCCGAAAGCGCCGCGAGCCGCGCCGAATCGGCTGCGGCGAGGGCCGAGGATGCGGCCGCCAAGGCGGAAGCCATCTTCGAAAAGCTCCAGAGGAAATAACGGGGCGGGTCCGTTCCAAAAATCGCGTCTGTTATTGAACCGGAAGCCTCCGCGTCACGCTGCGGGGGCTTCGGTTGTTTCGGCGCCCCGCTCCGATTGCGCCGGCAGGGAAGGCACCTCGACGGCACCAAATCCCCTGGTGACGTTCATGGGAAATCCACGCTTTTCGCGAAGGACCCGATCCAGCCTTCGGAGATCGATCCGGCGCCGGGCCCCGAGTATTTCAATCTGCCGCAGGGCCTCCGCCGTAAAATCGGGCACCATGTTGTAGGGATCGTCGTGGACCTCCACGAATACCTGCTCGCCCTGCAGTCCCACCTTGACGGGTTCATAGACTATCTCCACCACATTGTCGCGCGGAATTCGATCATAGAGATAATGAATGTCTTC
>CBDUXZ010000297.1:0-3506 GCA_965371325.1 uncultured bacterium
GCGTCACTCCTTTTTGAACAGCTCCAGCACCGATTTCAGGATGTTCCCTTCCTGACCCGCAAGCTGCTCGAGCTCTCCCCTGTCGAGAAACACGCCTCCGCACCCCGCACAGCGGTCGATGGATACGTCGCGAAAGGAGATCTCTTTCAGTTCGGAGCCGCACTTCGGGCAACGCATCCAGTGAAGCCTCTTGAGCTTCTCCCGCTCTTCATGGCCTTTCTTGATCTTCGCCTGCTCCTTCCGCTTGATCTCCTCGCGGGCGAAATACTCATCCTCGGCGCTGCTCGGTTTTTTCGGATCGCTCACGTTTCACTCCCCGTCTCGATGTGTCTGGTCACGAATAAAGGCATCAGCCCCGCGGGCAAGGCATTATACGATCTCGAGCTCCGCATACGCCAGCATCAGCGTCCGGGTGCCGCCGCGCTCGAAATGCACGACGACCCGCGCCCGGCGCCCTTCCCCTTCAACCCTTTCCACGGCGCCCACGCCCAGATTCGGGTGACGGACCCGGGTGCCGGGCTCTATGGTCATGCCCGCGAGATCGTTGGTTTCATCATCGTAGCCGCTCGACTGATCATAGCTGAAGTCAACGTCGCTCTCCCCGGCAGCTCGGACGCGCCGGCGCCGTCCGCGTTGAGCGCGACGACGAATCGCCGCGGGAGAGGAAGGCGTTTCCCCCCCCTCACTGCTTACTTCGGGGTCCGCCTGCGTGTCGAGCAGATCCTCTGGAATCTCATCGAGGAAACGGGACGGATCGTTGAAACGGAGACTCCCGTAAACGCGCCGCGAGAGGGCATGGCTCAGGTAGAGACGGTCTTTCGCGCGGGTCATGCCGACGTAGCAAAGACGCCGCTCCTCTTCGATGGAATCGGGATCGTCCCGGGAAAGGCTGTGGGGGAAGAGCGTTTCCTCCAGGCCGATGATGAACACGACGGGGAACTCCAGCCCTTTTGCCGAATGCACGGTCATGAGGACCACGCGGTCAGACGCCTGCTCGAGGGAATCCAGATCGGTAACAAGCGAAATCTGATCCAGGTAGGTTCCCAGATCCGCATCGGCCGTGTTCTCTTCAAAGGTATAGAGGCTTGTTACGAGCTCCTCGATGTTCTCGACCCGGGAGAGGCTCTCCGGCGTGTCCTGCTTCTCGAGCCTCTTAAGGTATCCGGTTCTCTCTATGACGCTCTGGAGGAGCGCACTCGGTAGGACATGCACCGCCTCTTCCCGAAGCCCGTCCATGAGCGTAAGGAATCTCTCGACCTTCTTTTGCGCTGCCGGGGCCGTCTTTCCGTCGGTGGCCAGGGTGCGAAGCGCGTCGCTGAGGTGTAACCCCTGCGCGTCCGCCAGGCTCTCGGCCCGCCCTATCGTCGCCTTTCCGATCCCGCGGGGGGGCGAATTGATGATGCGCTTGAGTCCGACCGAATCCCGCGGGTTGTGAATCACCCGCAGGTACGAGAGGAGATCCTTCACTTCCGCCCGGGCGTAGAACCTGACCCCGCCCACGACGGAGTAGGCGTAGTTCTCCCCGAGAAGGCACTCCTCGATCACCCGCGACTGGGCGTTTGTGCGGTAGAAAATCGCGAAGTCCCCCGCACGGAGGCCCTCCCGCGACAGCCGCGCGATCTCCCCCACAACGTAGCGGGCCTCGCCGAACTCGTTCGGGGCCTGGTAGAGCGTGATGGGATCGCCCCCGGCACGCGACGTCCAGAGCGATTTGACGCGCCGGCGGCGGTTTCTTGCCACCACCGCCCCGGCCGCTTTCAGAATGAGGTTGGTGGAGCGGTAGTTCTGCTCGAGCTTCACCACCCGCGCTCCGGGGAAATCCTTCTCATAGTCGAGGATGTTCCGGATGGTCGCGCCGCGCCAGGAGTAAATGTTTTGATCCTCGTCCCCCACACAGCAGAGATTGCGGTTTCGCCCCGCCAGCAGGCGCACCAGTTGGTACTGGGCGAGGTTGGTGTCCTGGTATTCATCCACCAGAACGTGCTGCCATCTGTCGCGGTACCAGTCGGCCACCCGGGGAAAGCGCCCGAAAAGAAGCACCGTGAGCCGGATGAGATCGCCGAAATCGACCGCGTTGTTCTCCTGCAGGAGTTTCTGGTACGCGCTGTAAACCCTTGTCACCTGCGGACTGAAGAAGTGGTCGGAGCTCCCCTCGAGCTGCTCCGGGCCGAGGCTGTCGTTCTTCGCCCGCTCAATTTGCCAGCACATCGCGCTCGGCGTGTAGAGCTTTTCGTCGAGGTCGCACCGGCGGAGCGCCTCACGGACCAGCGCTTCCGTATCTTTATCGTCGTAGATGTCAAAGCCCGGCGTGTAACCCAGATGATGAATTTCTTTTCTCAGGATACGCGTGCAGGTGGAATGAAAGGTGCTCACCCACAGGGCATCGGCGACGGGACCCAGGAGCCGCCGTACGCGATCCTTCATCTCCCTCGCCGCCTTGTTGGTAAAGGTCGTGGCAAGGATGCCCGCGGGGTCGACCCCTAGATTGCGCACGAGATAGGCGATGCGGTGGGTCAGCACGCGCGTCTTCCCGCTCCCCGCGCCCGCCACGATGAGCAACGGTCCCTCCGTGTAGGTCACGGCTTCGCGCTGGGGCGGGTTCAGCGTTTCCAGAAAGTCAGGGACGGTCATCTGCTTCCCAATGTGGGTGACTCGGAACGGGTCCTCACGCACCCTCGGGCGGCGGAGGAGGAGGCTCGTCCGGTGGAGGCGCCGGGGTGCGGAGTTGCACGAGCGCCTTGTTGTAAGCGGTGAGAATGTCCCGCCTTGATAGCATACCGACGACGCATTTCGGATCCTTCGCGTCCACGACAGGCAGCTGCTCGACGTCACGCGATCCGATCTGTTGAAGCGCCGTGTGGAGATCGTCGAGTTCCGTAACGGTTATCACGTCGGAGGTCATAAGATCGCGCACCACAATCACGTCCTCGAGCCCCCGCTCGAAGGCGACCTCCCTGAAATCATTGAAGCTGATGACCCCGACAAGCTTCCCCTGGGGATTCAGCACGGGGAAGTCGATGTATCGTGAGTGCGAAATGAAATCCAGGACTTCTCCGAACTTCATGTTCTCCTGCACGCAGGTGACGTTCCTGGCCATGAAGTCTCCTACCTTCAGCGCGCGCAGGACGTGCACCTCCCGTCCGGCCTGGATATTGATCCCCCGTTTGGTCAGCTTCAGTGTGTAGATCGAATCCCGGGCGTAACGCCGGGTGATGATGGCGCTGATCGAGCAGGCGATCATCACGGGAAGGATCGTCTGGTAGTTGTTCGTAATTTCGAAGGCCATCAGCAGCGCCGTCAACGGCGCCTGCGCCGCCCCCGCAAGAACCGCGCCCATACCGACCAGCGCGTAGGCTCCCGGCGCGGCGGTCTGAGCCGGGAAAAGAAAGTGCACCAGGTTTCCGAAGATCCCGCCCAGCGTCACGCCCAGGAAGAGTGCGGGCGCGAAGGTACCGCCCGAGCCTCCGGAGCCGACGGTGACGGATGTTGCCAACAGCTTGGTCACG
>CBDUXZ010000298.1:0-3496 GCA_965371325.1 uncultured bacterium
CTTGTAGGCCTTGACGCTTCCATTCACCTCGCCAAACAAGAGATCGACGGTGGCCCCGCGCCCGGCGCCCGAGACCCCCGATTTCGCGTCAATGATGATGGGATCGGTTTCGATGCAGCTCGCGCGCAGAAGCGGCGCCAGCGCCAGGATCGCCCCCGTGGGGTAGCAGCCCGGATTGGCGACGAGATCCGCCGTGCGGATCGCCTCCCGGTGAAGCTCGGGGATTCCGTAGACCGCACTCCCGAGCAGATCGGGGCGATCGTGCCTGCCGTAGGTCGCCTCGTAGAGCGCGTGATCCTTCAGCCTGAAGTCCGCGGAGAGATCGACAACCTTCCTGCCCGCGTCATGAAGGGCCCCGACGGTACTCATGGCGGTCCCGTGGGGGAGCGCCGTGAAGATTAGATCCGCAGACCGCGCCAGCACCTTCGGATCGAGGGCGCGGCAGACGAGCCCCGACACCCCCGCAAGGCCGGGGAACACCTCGCCGAGCGGTTTTCCGTCATTCCTCTCACTGGTGACCGCCGTCACTTCGACGCCTGGGTGACGCAGGAGAATTCTCAGCAGCTCGAGCCCCGTGTAGCCGCTCGCGCCCGCGATTGCGACCCGCGCCATGGGAAACTCCTTTCGAAAGTGGCAGTGTAGCACGGGGGGAACGCACGCCAATAAAAAAGGCCTCGCCGCGCGAGGCCTCTCAAGGAAACCACAGGAAGCGGCTCACCGCTTGCTGAACTGGAACCTCGCGCGCGCGCCTTTCTGTCCGTACTTCTTGCGCTCTTTAATGCGCGAATCACGTGTGACGAAGCCCGCGCGCTTGAGCGGGATCCGGAATCCGGGATCGATCACCATCAGCGCACGCGTGATCCCGTGCTTGATTGCATCGGCCGCACCGCTCATTCCGCCCCCGTGCACCGACACCACGATGTCGTATTTTCCGATGGTGTTTGTGATCTCGAGGGGCTGCTTGATCACCATCATGGCCGTCTCGAGACCGCCGAAGTACTCATCGAGGGGCTTCTCGTTCACGATGAACTTGCCGTCGCCGGCCGTGAGACGCACACGTGCAACTGAAGTCTTCCGTTTTCCGGTGGCGCTATAGACAGGAACCGTTTCCGCCATGTTCTGCTAGACCTCGTAGGGCTCGGGTTGCTGGGCCGCGTGGGGATGCTCCGCGCCCGCGTAGACCTTGAGTTTCTTGATCTGGGCCCGGCCGAGACGTGTCTTTGGCATCATGCCCCAGACGGCCTCCTCTATGATCATGGTCGGGTCCTTCTCGCGTTGCTTCTCCGCGCTGATGTGTTTGATACCACCCGGATAACCGCTGTGGTGGGTGTACATCTTGTCCGTCCACTTCTTCCCCGTAAGGCGAATCTTGCCGGCGTTGAGCACGATCACGAAGTCACCCGTATCGGTGTGACGCGTGAATGTGGGCTTGTCTTTCCCCCGGAGGATATCGGCGATCTTCGTTGCCGCGCGGCCGAGGATCTTCCCCTCCACATCAACGGTACGCCACTTTTGGGGCACCTCACCGGGCTTCGCGGAATAGGTCTTCATGGCCGCATGCTCCAACACCGCTTAAGGGCTGCTTCGAGCTCATCGATATTCAAGAGGATTTCCGCTCGACGAACGCGCCCCGCGGGGGCGCGTCAAGGCGAGCAAAATAGCGGCCAAATACCCGATTGTCAAGGCGAATTAAGTGGGACAGTCCCCCCTAGTAGTACACGCAGAGGAGCGTCAGGCCGTGGGCAGGCGCCGTTTGTCCCGCCTGGGTGCGGTCGCCGCCCTCGAGGATGCGTATCATGTCGGAGGCGCCCCGTCGCCCGAGCCCCACCTCCACCAGGGTTCCGACGATATTTCGGACCATGAATCGCAGGAAGGCGGTGGCCTCAACATCGAAGGCGATGAGACCCGGCTCGTCCGTCGCACCGTGAACGGCGGGGGCTGCCGCTGTGTCCGGTGCGCACCGTGCGATCTCGAGGGTGCGAAGATCGCGAACGGCGGTCTTTGATTCACAACCGGCAGCGCGAAAGGCGCTGAAATCGTGCTCCCCCAGAAGCTCCTTCGCGCCGGCGCGCATCGCGGCGAGGTTCAGCGCCTCTCGCACGTGCCAGGCCCGGTGCCGGAGGAGCGGGGAGCGGGATAGGTGGTTCCAAACCAGATACCGGTAGCGCTTGCCGCGCGCATCGCGGCGAGGATTAAACCCGTCGGGCGCTTCGGCGGCCTCGAGAACAGCGATGTCCCGGGGGAGGAGCCCGTTCAGCCCCTTGCGGATGCGCGTAAGGGTGAGCGTTGCATCGGTCGAGAAGGAAACCACCTGCCCCTGGGCGTGCACCCCCGCGTCGGTTCTTCCGGCGGCAACAACCTTCGCCGGATGCCGGAGAAGAAGGGCGAGCTTCTCTTCGAGCACCTGCTGGATGGTCGCAACACCGGCCTGCCGCTGCCACCCGCCGTAGGCCGTTCCCTCGTACTCCAGGATGATCTTGATTTGACGCATAATAAAAAAAGGGCCCTAAATACTTGGACTTTTTTAAAAGGGGACGTTGCCCTTTTTAAAAGGGGAACGTCCCCTTTTACGCCTTTAAGGCAGGCTTTCGAGTATTCCGGCCACGTTGAGGCCCACACCACGGCGCAGATCATCCATCGCCACCCACATGTTCAAGGCGTGGGGGGCCGTCGGGTCAATTCGTACGCGGCCCACGTAGGCGTCGTTCCGCCCCACGATCTCACCGAGGAGCGGGTAGAGCTGGAAGCTGGGCTCATCGAGCAGCTGAACCCCCGGCGCGGCCGCCAGAGCGGCCTGCGCCTTCTCCAGGGAGATCTCCTTCGTCAGTTCCGCGTTCACCGAGAGCGCCAGACCGGTGAAGACGGGAACGCGCGCCGCCGTGGCGGATACGGCCAGCCCGGCCGTGTCCAGTACCACCGGCAGATCGCGAATGATCCCCGCCTCCTCACGCGTCCACCCCGGGGTGGGCCCCTCGTCCTCGAAGGCGTCGCTCTGGGGAATGACGTTGAAGGCGAGCCGGTGCGGAAAGCTCTCGGGCGCCGGTTCGGCGCCCGCAAGAATGGCCTGCGTCTGCTCCACAAGCTCGGCCATACCGGCCCGGCCGAGGCCCGACGCGCCGTGATAGGTCGAGACGACCACCCGGCGGAGGCCAGCGGCCCCGCGGAGTGGCGCAAGGGTCAGGGCAAGGGCCACGACCGCCGGTGAGGGCGAGGCAACCATGGCCGGCCGCTTCGGGATGGCCCCGGCGTTCAGCTCGGGCACGATTACGGGCGCCTTGCCGTCGAGGGCGCCGGTTGCGTCGATGACCCAGCATCCGGCATCGCGCGCCGCGCGCACCCATTTCCGCGCCAGCGCCCGCCCAGCAGCAAAAATGGCAACGGTGACTCCCGCAAAGGCCTCCTCTCCCAGAAGGGACTCCTTGTACACGCGCTCGCCGAAACACACGTCCTCACCGGTTAGCGATTCCGGCGTGGCGAGCAGGCGCAAATCCGCCAC
>CBDUXZ010000299.1:0-3484 GCA_965371325.1 uncultured bacterium
GAAGGTCTTGTTCATCTCTTTTCGCGCGTCCTGATTGCCGGATTCGATCCCGAACTCGATAAATTTGCATCCCGCCTTCGCCATCTTCCGGATCATCTCCTCGTTGAGGAGATCGATCCGGGTGAGGCAACGCCATTCGATGTCGAGGCCCCGCCCGATGATCTCGTCGCAGAGCTTGTGCGCGCGGCGCGGATCCATGGTGAAGACCTCGTCCCAGAAGAAGAAGCGCTTGATTCCGTAGGTCGAGACCACGTGTTCGATCTCGTCGATCGTTCGCTCCACCCCCATGGAACGCCACTTGCGATCGTAGCCACGGTAGATGCTGGAGCCGATGATGCAAAACGCGCAGCCGAAGGGGCAGTCGCGCGTCGTCCTCAGAGAAATACCGGGGGCCTGGGGCTCGTGCATCATCGCGTCGAGCAGTCCCACCGTATAGCGCTCCATGGGGAAGAGGTCGTAAGCCATGAAGGGAATGTCGTCGAGGTTCGCCGTCGGGCGCGGATCTCCCGTTGTTACGGCAAGACCCTGCGAGTCGCGGTAGGCGAGCCCCGCGACTTCCGAAGGAGAACCGTTGCCCGCAGCCAGGGCCGCGATAAGAGGCGGCACGACGGCTTCAATCTGTCCGCGCACGATGAAGTCGATCGCCGGGAAGTCCTTGAGAATTCTCTCGGGATAGAGCGGTGAGACGACACTCTCGATGATAATCGTATGGGTGCCGGGGCCGATCTTCTTCTTCACCATCTCCGCCACCCGCATGTCATGGCGAATAAGCCCCGCGGCGGACTGGAAGACCACGACGTCAGCGGGGACCAGCGCTTCCTCGAGCGCCTCCCAGTTCATGTCGAGGGCGGTTGCATCGATGGCCTTCGCTTCCACTCCCGAAATCTCACGCACCTGCGCGGCGGCGGTGGCCAGACGCATCGGGAAGGGAACGTAGGTTACGTCCTGGAAGCAGATCTCGTCACGAAGCGTGTGGAGCTTATCGTGAACGCGCGGAGGATTGATGAAGAGAACCCTGAACGGGTTGGCCATATCGCCCTCGTCTTGGCCTTGTTTTCAACAGGGATGCGCGCCCTGCGGGGACGCGCGTCCTGCGCATGAGGATGAGAACGGGTGATCAATAGGGCATTTCACGCCGAAGAGCCAGCCCCGCGTTGCCAGGGGGGTCGGCAAAAGGCTCGGTAAGGGGGCCTGAAAATCTCTTTCCGGGATCATGCGGCTAAGAAAAACGCTGAAAGATTAACAACATAAGCTATTTCCGTCAACGATAACGTCACCTTCCCGTATCCCGTGGCGCTGCCGGCATGACGGGCTATCCGAATGAAGCGATACCACCGTCGCAGGGAATAATGGCGCCCGTGAGGTAAGCCCCGGCGCGTGACGCCAGGAAGATGGAAACGCCCGCCATGTCTTCAGGCTCGCCTATGCGGCCGAGCGGCACGGCCGAAATGATCGCGTCGCGGAATTGCTCGAGCGTGGCGGCCATCATTTTGCTCTCGAAGGGCCCGGGTGCAATGGCGTTTACCGTGATGTTCCGGCCGGTGAAACGCGCGGACAGAATACGGGTGAGGTGATGCACGGCCGCCTTGCTGACGGCGTATGCGTAGTTCTCCAGGGTGGGCACCTTGATTCCATCCACGGACCCGATGTTGATAACGCGCCCCGGATCCCCCTCCCGCGCTCCCTTCTCGAGCAACGGAAGGAGCTGCCGGGTAAGGAAGAAGATCCCCTTGACGTTCAGCGCGTAGACCTTGTCCCATGCGCTGTCGGGATACTCCTCGAGCGACGCGCCCCAGTTCGCCCCGGCGTTGTTCACCAGCACGTGAAGCGCCGACTCACGCGCCGCGATGGCATCGGTGAGCCGCCGGCACCCTTCTTCGGTTGAAAGATCCGCGGGAAGCGAAACGCACTCACCTTCCTTCGAAAGATCCGAAGCGACGGCGTTGCAAACGTCGGCCTTCCGGGAAGAGATATAGACCTTCGCGCCCGCGGCGATGTATCCCCGGGCAATCATCAGGCCGATTCCCCGGGAACCCCCCGTGACGAGCGCCACCTTCCCCTTGAGGGTGAAAAGGGCATTCAGTTTCATGGTGTTCTCCTCTCTGGCAATCGAGCCCTCTTTCCGTTATTTTCCACCCTTCCCGATCGGAGAGTGTTCTTGGACGAAGCCATCCTGAAGGATGTCGCGACGGCACGGCCCGCCGGACTGCGTGGCATCCACTACCGGTTGTACGACTGGGTCATCGAGTGGTCGGCGCACCGCCACGCACGGTGGGCGCTTTTCGGGCTCTCCTTCGCCGAGGCGTCGTTCTTCCCCATCCCTCCCGATGTGCTACTCGTTGCGATGGTCCTCGCCCGCCCCGGAAGCGCGCGCGCGTTCGCGGCGATAGCGACGGTGGCATCGATCCTCGGCGGCGTCGTGGGCTACGCCATCGGGCTGGGCCTCTGGGCGCTCATCAGCGGCTGGACCTTCAGCCACCTGGGCATCCTGGGCTTCACGCCCGACAGCTTCGAGCGTGTCCAGTCGCTCTATCAGCAGAACGCTTTCCTGGCGGTGTTCTCCGCCGGCTTCACCCCCATCCCCTACAAAGTGTTCACGATCGGTGCCGGCGTGTTCGAGGTCGCCCTGGGCGTTTTCATCGCCGCATCGGTACTGGGCCGCGGGCTGCGCTTTTTCATTGTGGCTGAACTCGTTGGCCGCCTCGGTCCGCGCGTGATGCCCTTCATCGAACGCTACCTCGGCTGGCTCTCCCTCGCCTTCGTAACACTCCTCGTCCTCGGCTTCGCGGCGATCAAGTATCTTTCCTGATCCCAACGCCCTCGAGCACGCCGCACACGAGATTTATTCCGGGAAGGTGGCTCCCGAGCCGATCGATCGCGTACCAAGCGGGACCGATCACATCCCAGAACCACTGAAGCGCGCTGCTCCCCCGGGGCAGGGTCTGGGGGAGGAAGTTGCCCCTCGCAACGCTTTCGAGCGCGAAATGGTGCCGCGCCAGGAGCGACGCGAGCAACGCCGGCGTGTACTTGACGGGGTGGTCGCTCGCGCCGCGCAGATCGTTCAACCGTTCCGTGTAGGACCAGCGGTTGGGGAGGAAGTAGATGAAGAACCGACCGCCGGGGCGCAGCACGCGTGCGATCTCTTCCATGCTTCTCTTCGGATCGGGCACGTGCTCGAGTACGCCACAGGAGACGACGGCATCGAGAGATGCGTCGTCGAAGGGGAGCCTTCCCCGCTCGCTCGAGAAGATGACCTCCACGGGGAAGGGAATGTTCCGCGAAACACCCTCCCGCACCTTGTATCCCGTGACGTCGAGGCCGCGGTTCGACAGCAACCATGTGAGGTGTCCCTTCCCCGCACCCCAGTCGATCACCTTCGCGCCGCGGGGGCAGCGCGCAGCCACCTCGTCGGCGATCCGCTGGTAGTTACGCACGCTCGCCCCGTGGGCGATGTGACGAAGTTTCGGATTGCCCGTGGCCCGGG
>CBDUXZ010000300.1:0-3480 GCA_965371325.1 uncultured bacterium
TCCCTGCCTCCTACAAGGCCGTCCGCGGGAACGGGGAAGTCCTCGAAAACCAGCTCGCAGGTTTCGATTCCCTTGTAGCCGAGCTTGTCGATATCCCGGCTTACGGTGAAGCCCGGCTCCCCCTTCTCGATGATAAAAGCGGAGATCCCCTGATGCCTGGGCTCGGCGATCGTATCGGTCTTGGCCAGAAGGAGAAAGGTGTTTCCGTAGCGGCCGTTCGTGATCCACATCTTTACGCCGTTTACGAGGTACCCGTCTCCCTTCCGCCGGGCGGTGGTCCGCAGGGCCTGAACATCGCTTCCGGCGTCGGGCTCCGAGAGCGCTAGACCGCCGCGCATCTCGCCCGTGGCCATCTTCGGAAGCCAGCGGTTCCTCTGGGCTTCCGTCCCGTAGATCCGCACGACGTAGGCCATTATGAGGTGCGTGTTGAGCACACCGGACAGGCTCATCCAGCCGCGGCAGATCTCTTCCACGACGAGAGAGTACGTCACGAAGTCGAGTCCCATACCGCCGTACTCCTCGGGGATGGTGGCCCCGAAGAGGCCCAGCCCCTTCATGCGCTCGACCAGTTCATGGGGATACTCGTTCGCATGGTCGAGCTTCGAGGCCACCGGCATGACCTCCTTCCGGACGAACTTTCTCACCGTATCGACGATGGCCTGCTGCTCTTCGGTCAGCTTGAGATCCATATTCCTTTGACCATGCTTTCTTTCAGCTCCGCCCGGCATGTGGCGGCCCGGCCTGCTTCTTTTCTGACCCGAAGTTTATCGCAGGGGGCGCCGCCGCGACAACCCGCCGCCCGGGGGAGTTCGCGTAGTGGCGGTTTCAGGAGGAGAGCTGGACGCCGTCTTCAGTGATTAGCTTGCGGAAGGCCGCCAGAATGCGAAGCGAAACGTCTCCGGGCGTACCGTCGCCGATGCGCCGATCGTCGATATCCACCACTGGAATAAGCTCGGCCCCCGTTCCTGTGAGGAAGCACTCGTCGGCGTTGAAAAGATCAAAGCGAGTGAGCCGCTCCTCCCGGGCGGGAATCCCGAGCCCCTGCGCGATCTCGAGAATGGCCTCCCGCGTGATTCCGGCCAGCGCCCCGTCCCACAGCGGCGGCGTCAGGAGGGTCCCGCCCTTCACGACGAACAGGTTATCGCCGGTGCATTCCGCAACGAAACCCTGATCGTTCAGCATGACGGCCTCGAGAGTTCCTGCCCGCCGTGCTTCGATTTTTGCGAGAACGTTCTTCAGATAATTCAGACTTTTTATCCGGGCATCGAAAATTGCGCCGCCGATCTGGCGCGTCGATGCCGTAACAATCCTGATTCCGTCGCGGTAGAGCTCCTCCGGATAAAGTTTGAGATCGTCGACGATGCAGATAATGGATGCGCGCTTGCAAGTAGCGGGATCCAGTCCCAGGTCGCCGATTCCGCGCGTGACGATGAGTCTCACGTAACCGTCGCGCCGCTTGTTGCGCCGGATTGTGTCTGTGACAACGCTTGTCATCTTATCCTGTGTGAGGGGGATCTCGAGCGCGATCGCCTTTGCGGATTCATACAGGCGTTCAATATGCTGACGCAGCCTGAAAACGCACCCCTCGTAGATGCGGATGCCTTCGAAAACCCCATCCCCGTACAGGAGGCCGTGGTCGAAGACGGAGATCTTCGCGCTTTCTTTCTCGTGAAATTCACCGTCGATGTAGATCTGCATGCGCGCTCCCGTCTCAGCGGTTGGTGGAGCGATCGGGATTGGTGATGATCATATAGGTGGTCAACACACGAGCGAAGTGCTTCCCCTCGGGGCTTTTCACGTCGGCCTCCCCCAGAACTATCTGCCGCCCCTTTTTTATCACCCGTGCTTCGCTCACCATGTCCTCCTTGGTGACGGGTGCCAGGAAATTGATCTTCAGCTCGACGGTCGTGCAGACTTGCCCCTCATCCAGCATCGGCATGATGGCATGCGCCACAGCGGCGTCGGCGACAGCGGTCACGATCCCGCCCTGCACAACCTTGAAGCTGTGGGTGTACTCGGGCCGGAAAGGGAGGACCAGACGCGCGAAGCCGGGCTCAATCTTCTCGAGCCTGACGTTGAAGAGCTTGGCCCATGGGTTGATGGTCTGAAAATGCTCACCGTATTCCTTGAGCCAGTCGGTCATGCTGTTCGCGCCCCTTGATTCAACTGTTCCGTCTCCACTCCCTTTGCTCTCGCTCGAGAAATTCGAGAAGGGCCGGCATAAGATGGTGATTCGACGTCACGCAGCCCTCAACGAGGGTCTCACGTTGGTTGAACCGGAAAGGCTTGCCGTTGCGATCGGTGAAGGGAAGGTTGCCTGCCGCAAGGATTCCGGCCCCGCCGGCAAGATCCCACTCGTGCTTTGGAGTGAGGCTGAAAGAAAGATCCCCCCGGCCCGCCGCAATCAGACCGAGCTTGTACGCGACACTGCCGATCGGCTCCACGGTCGCGAAATGGCCCTCCTTCGTAAAACGGTCGAACCATCCTTTCTTGCACTCGGTGCGGCTCGCGAGGCAGACCGCTTCCGAGAGAACCGCCGTGTTGGTGGGCTTTACAGGCTGGTCGTTCAGCGTTGGCGGAGCACCGATGGCTCCCGCTATCGTCTCGCCCCTCGCGGGATTGTGGATGACCCCAAGAACCGCCTTTCCCTCCACGGCAAGGCCGATGGATATGCAGAACTGCGGTATGCCGAGGATGAACTCTTTCGTCCCGTCGATGGGGTCGACCACCCAGACGCGGGAACGCAGAAGGCGCTCCTCCGAGTCCTCGGTCTCCTCCGAAAGCCAGCCGTCGTCCGGGAAGGCATTCATGAGAAGGTCGCCGAGAACCTTGTTCGAAGCGAGGTCCGCCGTGGTAACGGGGTTGTCTTCTCCGGCACTCCCGCCCTTGTCTCGCACGTCATAGGAGGACTTGAAATACTTCATGACTACTTCGCCCGCGGCCTTGGCGGCCCTGAGCGCGAGGCCGAGTTCTTTCTGGTAGCCGATATCAGGCACTTCTGCTCCTTGTGAAGGGCGCTTCGCCCCGGTAGCCTTGGTGCGGGCCTTGGTGCGGGATGCCTCCACGGGCCGTCACGGGCCCGAATCGCCGGACCCCCGGGGAAGGCGGACGACGCAATATAACCGATTGGTGGAGGTGCTGCGATGACACGGATCTCCTTGCGCCCGCGTTTCCTGATCCTCCTCGGGGTCTTCGCAGCGCTTCAGCCTGCTGCTGCGGCGGGGGCGGAGGAGAGGGAGAATGGGCGTTTCGTCATCGACACCGCTCGCAGTGAAGTGCGTTTTGTCCTGAAGGCCACGATGCACGACGTGGTCGGCCGCTCGCGGAGTCTCTCGGGGAGCGTTGAGATCTCGGGGGACTCGCTCTCTGGTGCGCGGAACGGCAGAGCCCGGCTGATCTCGGCCTCGCTCCGGACGGGTAACAGAAAACGTGACCACGCTATGCGCGACCATATCGAGGCCGAAAAGCATCCGGAGATTC
>CBDUXZ010000301.1:0-3467 GCA_965371325.1 uncultured bacterium
CGGTGAGAATTACGTGCAGGAGGGCCTCGAGAAGATCGAACGGGTCAGGAAGGAGCTTGGCGCTGCGGCGGATGATCTCTCCTGGCACATCATCGGAGGGCTGCAGCGGAACAAGGTCCGGGCGGCGATCCCGGCCTTCGACCTTATCCATTCGGTAGACTCGCTGCCCCTCGCAAACGAGATCAACCGGCGCGCCGGTGCACGCGGAATATCCCGGCAAATACTGCTAGAGGTGAACGTCGGGGGGGAAACCACGAAATCAGGTTTCACGCCGGATGCGGCCATCAAGGCCGCCCTTGCCATCGACAAGCTGGAGAACATCCGGCTCTCGGGACTCATGACCATCCCCCCCGTCGAGGAGGATCCGGAAGAGAGCCGCCCTCATTTCAGGGCGCTGCGGGAGCTCCTCGATGAGACCCGCCGCCGCGGGCTGGCCAACGAAAACTTTCGTGAGCTGTCGATGGGAATGAGCGCGGATTTCGAGGTGGCCATCGAGGAAGGCGCTACCTGGATTCGTCTGGGCAGGGCCATTTTCGGGCCGCGTGAACCCCGTTAGACCCGGGCGACGCGGAGGGCGCGCTCTCCTGGCGTAAGCGTCGGCGGAGCGCGGGCATCATGGAGCGTGCGATGGAAAGCGTGAAGCTTGCTTTTGTGGGCGCCGGGAACATGGCCGAGGCGCTGATCCGGGGTCTGATCCAGTCCGGCGCGCAAGCGCCGGGCGAGATCGCGGCCTCCGATATTTCGGAAGAGCGGCGCACACATGTGGCCTCCGCCTACGGCGTGCGTACAACCTCGGACAACGTTGATCTGGTGCAGGCAGCCGGCACGATCGTGCTTGCGGTGAAGCCCCAGGGGATGGAGGCGATCGTCCGGACGATCAGCGACGCCTCACGGGGGAAGCTGGTCATCTCCATCGCCGCTGGCGTGCGGCTCAACCAGCTCCGCTCCTGGCTCGGGGGCGATCGGGCGATCGTCCGGACCATGCCAAACACCCCCGCCCTGGCGCTAGCCGGCATGAGCGTTCTCTGCCCGAACAGCACCTGCCGCCCCGAGGACGTGGAAGCAGCGCGGCGCATCTTCGCTGCGGTGGGAGACGCGCTGGTGATCGATCGCGAAGATCTTCTCGACGCGGTCACCGCACTCTCGGGCTGTGGTCCCGGTTTTGTTTTCGAGATCCTCGACGCGCTGGCCGAGGGGGGCGCGAAGCTCGGGCTCCCTCCGGATCTTTCCCGGCGTCTGGCGTTGCAAACGCTTCTCGGATCGGCGAAGCTCGCGGCAGAGTCCAAACTGGATGCCGCCGCCCTCCGCGACAAGGTGGCCTCCCCGGGAGGAGCGACGGCGGCGGGGCTCGATGCGCTCGAGAGGGGGAAGCTGCGCGAAACCCTCCAGTCCGCCATGGCGGCTGCGGCGCGGCGTTCCAGGGAGCTTTCATCCTGATGTTTATTTTCTCGAATCTCATGAGCGCCGTGGCCCTCGTTCTGGACATGGTCCTCACCATCTACCTCTGGATGATCATCATCCGGGCGCTCCTCACCTGGGTCAATCCCGATCCCTACAACCCCATTGTGCGCTTCCTCGGGGCCGCCACCGACCCGGTCCTCTGGCGGGCGCGGCGTTTCATGCTCCGCGCCGGGCTGAACACGGGAGGACTCGATCTCTCGCCCATCCTCGTGATTGTGGCGATCTATTTCCTCCAGGCCTTCCTGGTGCAGTCACTAAAAGACCTTGCCATTCGCCTCGGATAGGCTCAACTTCTCTCGCCCCCTTCCGATAAGCCCCCGTGGGCCCTGGACCTCCGTCAGGCCCTGACTCTCCCGGCCATTTTTTTCACCCATCGAAGGCAGGGAAGCGCAAGCACATCCAGAACAGAAGGGGTCCTTCCAGGATCGGGCCAGGATCGGGCAAGGACCGGGGGATATCCGATGAAGCTCACGCCGATCGACGTGAAGAGCCAGCAGTTCTCAACATGCTGGAAGGGCTATGAGCCAGGCGAGGTGAGGCAGTTTCTCGACATGATCACGGCCGACCTCGAGGAGCTCTCCAGCGAGAACAACGATCTGAAAGACGAGGTCAAGCGATTGGGATCGGACCTCGAGGAACATATCCAGCGGGAGAAGACCCTGAGGGAGACAATCGTCACGGCCCAGGAGATGACGCGGGAGATCGAGGAGAGGGCGTCCAGGAAAGCCGAGCTGCTGCTTGCGGAGGCCGAGCTCAAGGGGGAGAAGGTGATCGATGCCGCGCATCGACGGGCAGCCAGGATCTCGGAGGAGATCATCGATCTGAAGCGCCAGCGCGTGAGTGTCGAGGCCGCACTTCGATCAACGCTCCAGTCTCATCTGAGCATTCTCGATGCAAGGGAAGAAGGGGACAAGTCGCCTGACAAGATCGACGAGAAGGCGAAATTCCTGACCCCCAAAACCGTATGAAGCCGAACCCCCGAGATCGTATGAAACCGAAATCCCGACGACATCCCAACAAAAAGAGGCGGAATCCTGAACGACAACCCCCGAGACAGGAGACCCTTCCCCGGCTTCCCCAGCCCGCGGAGGGCTCGAACGGCGAGCTCCTCATCGACACCGTGGACGGGGGCATCGCATTCGATGTACACGTGGTCCCCCGATCTGCCAAGAACCGCGTCGCCGGTACACACGGCAGCCGCCTGCACATCAAGGTAAACGCGCCTCCCATCGAAGGGGCGGCCAACCAGGCCGTCTGCGCCACGATTGCGAAGGCGCTCGGCATCGCTCCCCGCAAGGTCTCCATCATCCAGGGGGTGGGCAGCCGCCTGAAGCGTGTCTGTGTCGCAGACCTCTCGGAGGTCGAGGTCCGAAAAGCCTTCGTCTTCTAGGGCTCCCCTTCCCGCTGAACCTTCCAGGCCGGACTTTTTCTTCCGCCACCCCGCCCCCGCCCTTTACACCATCCGGGGCTCGAATCTATATTGCAGGTTCTTCGCCCGGAAGTTGCTCCACAATCCCCGTGTGCCTCTCCAGTTTCCGGAGACAGCATGAACGATAAAGATCTAGGCAGCGCCGTCATCATCGATGGAAAAGCTATCGCCCTGACCGTCCGCGAGACGGTCGCCAAGGAGGCGGCGCGGCTCGCGGGTGAGCGCGGGGTGACGCCCTGCCTCGCCGTCGTGCTCGTCGGCGACGACCCCGGAAGCAGGATCTACGTTACAAACAAGGAGAAGGCAGCCGCGAAGGCCGGCATCGCCACGCGTGACCACCGCCTCCCCGACACGACGACGCAGTCCGAGATTCTCTCCCTCATTCGCACCCTGAACGACGATCCGCAGGTGCACGGGATCCTGGTTCAACTCCCCCTTCCCGAGCAGATCGATGCAAGGACGGTTCTGGAAGCGGTCTCGCCGGAGAAAGACGTGGATGGTTTCCACCCGCTGAACGTGGGGCTCCTGCACATGGGCCGTCCGCGTTTCGTCGCCTGCACCCCCCGGGGCGTCATGG
>CBDUXZ010000302.1:0-3464 GCA_965371325.1 uncultured bacterium
CGTCCGCCTGCATCCCCTCCCAGCCGACCGCGTCCATCATCCGGCGCGTGTAGTAGCCGATCTGGAGGAGGTTTTCGATCTCGCCACTCTGAATCTGGCTGGCGGCCTGCCGTATCATTCGCTCGAGCCGCATCGTGTCCATGTTGAGGAGCGCGTTGAGAAGCTCCGACGGGGGATGCTCGTCATCGAGGAGCTTCAGGAGGTCCTGGAGAAGCTGGCGCGGATCCTGCCCCATGTTCTCGAGACTCTGAACCAGATCGTTCTTGGCGTCGCCCAGGATCCCGGAGAGGCCCGAGAAATACATCTCGAACAGGTTGTCGAAAGCGGGAAGATCGGTGGAGCGCTTGATGAGCGTGGATGCGAGGGCGCTCTTGAAGATCTGGCGATCGCCTAGCGAGAGCATGCCAACGGCATCGAAGGCCTCGACGTTCTCGGCGGTCGAGACGCGAAGCCCGGATTTTCGCAGCAGATTGACGAACTCGATGAGTTTCTCTTGCACGACGAGCTACCCTCGCGTCAGTTGAGCTTCGTTTTGTCGAATCCCCCCCCCCCGGCTGGGGCGGGTGTCGCCGGGGCTTCGGGTGCGTTCTTGTTGCGCAGATACCGGTGCAGCTCCTCCTGGGCCTTTTTGATGTCCCCCTCATACTTGAGGATCAGGCTCAGGGTGTCATCCACGAGCTTTTCGTCGAGCGTGTCGGCATTCAGCAGCACCAGGGCCTTCCCCCAGTCGATGGTCTCGCTGATCGAGGGGCTTTTCTTGAGGTCGAGCTTCCGGATGCGCTGGATGGCCTCCACGACCTCCGCTGCCAGCTTGTCCTTTATTCCGGGCACCTTGAGCTCGAGGATCCGCACCTCCTGATCCCGGGACGGATAATCGATGTAGAGGTGCAGGCAGCGTCGCTTGAGCGCGTCGCTCATCTCACGGGCGTTGTTCGAGGTGAGGAGCACCGGCGGAATCTGGGTCGCCTTGAAGGTGCCTATCTCGGGGACGCTCACCTGGAAGTCCGACAGGACCTCGAGCAGGAACGCCTCGAACTCCGGATCGGATTTATCGACCTCGTCGACGAGAAGCACAACGGGCTTGTCGCTCGTGATGGCCTGCATCAGCGGACGTGGCACGAGGAACCGCTCCGAGAAGAACACGTTGTCCTCGCGCCCGATCTTCTGGACCGCATCCTTGATCGTGTGGGCATCTTCCAGGACCTCGCTGATCTTGTCTTTCAGGATCTGCGTGTAGAGCAGCTGCTTCGAGTATTCCCACTCGTAGAGCGCCTTGGCTTCATCGAGCCCTTCGTAGCACTGAAGACGGATGAGATCGCGGCCGAGCGCCAGCGATATCACCTTCGCAAGCTCCGTCTTCCCTACACCAGCCGGCCCTTCAATCAAGATGGGCTTGCCCATCTTGATTGCCAGGAAAACCACCGTCGCGATGCGCTTGTCGGTGATGTACTGCTCGTCCGCAAGCCGCTTTTGAACCTCCTCGACCGAATCGAACATATTTTACCCTTTCGTCTTTTCAAAATCCGCCGCGATTCAGGAGATCGCGCGCCGCCGGGGGGTTATTTCCCTCCGCAGATCGTTCGCGAACTGTTCCAGCCAGGAGAGCTTCAGCGACTGATAGTCAAAGCCGAAGGCCATGATCCGCTGCCGGTACCAGTCGGCCTGGCGTTCCTTGAGCGTCTCCCGCACCCGCTCGAAATCCTCGATCTTCGCCCGCGCTTCCGCGATCTGCCGCTCGACTTTCAGCAGCACAGCCCCGGGGGCGAGGTGCTCGAAGAAGTTCACCTTCACGAGGAAGCCGAAACGCCAATAGAAGTCGTAACGGAACGGATCTTCCTCTCCCACCGGACTCGTGAGCCATTCGAGGAACGCTTCCTCGCCCGCCGGCGTAGCGTGGTAGATGTGCTTCGCGGGGCTTTTCTCCTGGTGCACGATGCGTTTGCGGATGAGCCCCGCCTTCTCGAGCCGTGTGAGCGCCGGGTAGAGCGTACCGTCGTTGATGCCGAAGTCGCGGCCGTTCCCCCGGCAGAGAATCTTCTTGATGAGATAGCCGTGCCGCGGCGTCTCCACGATGAGGCCGAGGATCGTGTGATCCACGGTGCTCGCCACCGGCGAGGAGCGCTTGCGGACGGGCGAGGCGCCCTCCTTCGGGCCCCTGCGGCGTTGCCGAGTGTTTTTCCTGACTGCTCCTGCCACGTGCTTCACCGTTTGAAGTTGAGAAGGTGCCCGAGCTTTTCCTTCTTCGTTTTCAGGTACTGGATGTTCTTCTCATTCAGATCGACCTCCAGGGGCAGGCGCTCGACGATCTCGAGGCCGTACCCTTCTAGGCCGATGATCTTCTTCGGGTTGTTTGTCATGAGGCGAATTTTCCGGACACCCAGGTCGACGAGGATCTGCGCTCCCGCGCCGTAGTCCCGCAGGTCCGCCTTGAAACCGAGCTCCTCGTTCGCCTCCACCGTATCGCGCCCCTCGTCCTGGAGCTTGTAGGCGCGAATCTTGTTCACAAGGCCAATCCCCCGCCCCTCCTGCCGCAGGTACACCAGCACCCCTTTTCCGGCATCGCGGATTTGGGTGAGCGCCGAGTCGAGTTGATCTCCGCAATCACACTTGGAGGAGCCGAAGACGTCGCCCGTGAGACATTCGGAGTGCATCCGAACGAGCAACGGCTCGCCTTGGGAGAAGGTGCGCCCCTCCATGCCCAGCACAAGCGCGAGGTGATGGTGGCGATCGAGATCGTTTTCGTAGGCGATGGTCCTGAAGCTGCCGTGGGACGTCGGGAGCGTCGCCTCCGCAACGCGGCGTACGAGGAGTTCTTTCCGGATGCGGTAGCGGACGAGATCCGCGATGGTGACGATTTTGAGGGCGTGCTTCCGGGCAAACTCGGACAGATCCGGCAGGCGGGCCATCTCGCCATCGTCGCGCATGATGCCGCAGACCACGCCGGCCGGCGCAAAACCGGCAAGCCGTGCGAGATCGACCGAGCCTTCGGCCGGGCTGGTGCGCGCGAGCACCCCGCCCCGCTTCACACAGAGCGGCGGCACGTGGCCGGGCCGGACCAGATCTTCAGGGCGACAATGGGGGGCGATGGCGGTGCGGATGGTAAGGGCACGGTCGGCGGCCGAAATCCCGGTGGTCGTCCCTTTTCGCGCGTCGATCATCACGCCCACGGATGCGGAATAGGTCGTGGCCTTGTCGGTGGGCTGTGGGGTGATGCCAAGCGTGCGCATGCGCTTTTCGGTCAACGAGAGGCAGATGATGCCGCGCCCCTCCTTGGCCATGAAATTGATCGCCTCCGGCGTAACCCGCTCCCCCGCCATCGCGAGGGTTCCTTCGGTTTCACGGTCGGCATCGTCGATGAGAACGACCATTTTCCCGGCGGCGATGTCCGTGACGGCCTCCTCGACCGAGCTCAAATCTAGCGCCGGGCTCCCCTGCTTCTTCGCCATACCCTCTCCCTGCCCGCG
>CBDUXZ010000303.1:0-3449 GCA_965371325.1 uncultured bacterium
CCATGCCGTGGGCGGTGTGCGCCGTGTGCGCCTGACAGTAGAGGCACCCGGCCGCGTTACTCGAAACGTAGGAGATGAGTGATCGGAGATCGGGCGCGATCTTTCCCGGTCCGTACACAGCGGTCATCAGGCCGCTGAAGGCCCTCAGGATCTCGGGTTTCCGGCCAAGGGTCAGGAGGCTGTTGGGCACGAATCCCATGACCGCCTCCGCCATTTTGAAAAAGCCGTCGAACTCCTGCAGATCCTCGCGCGGGAGCGGGTTGATGCGTGGCATGGGGGTCCTCCGTGCGAAAAGGCCATAGGGGTGGAACGCGGCCGAAAGGGGTGTGAGCGCCAACCATATAGGAACGCTCCATGGGGTGCCAGCGGGCGTGGAACGCCGTCTCGTCGAGAGAGGCCGGGGAGGTTCCCCACCGCATTTGCCCGGGGCATGTTTCACCCCGCGCCAGTGGATGAGTTAAACTAGACCTCGAACGGGGGCCCCGGCGCAGACACCCAGAGGAGGATTGATGAAGGCAATCGTGGTTGATCGATGGACGAAGCCCGCGGATCTGAAAGTCCAGGAAATACCCGAGCCGGAAGTGACGCAGGGAACGCTCGGCATAGACGTCAAAGCGACGGGGTGCAACTTCTTCGACATCCTTCTGGTCCAGGGACAATACCAGATGAAACCCCCCTTCCCCTTTGTCCCGGGCGGCGAGATTGCGGGGACGGTGCGGGAAGTCGGCACCGATGTGGAGGGCTTCGAGATCGGCGACCGGATCATGGGCACGATCCCGACGGGGGGCTACGCAGAGCGGGCCGTTGTTCCCGCGCTTGCGGCCTACAAGTTCCCCGAGAAGATGTCCTTCGAGCAGGCTGCGGGGTTTCCGATCACCTATCCGACCTCCTACTCGGGTCTGGTCTATCGGGCGAGCCTGCAGGCAGGCGAAACACTGCTTGTTCATGCATCGGCCGGCGGCGTCGGGATGGCTGCCGTGCAGATCGGCAAGGCGCTCGGCGCCCGGGTCATCGGCACGGCCGGGAGCGACGACAAGCTCGATCTCGTGAAGCGCGAAGGCGCGGATTTCACGATCAACTACACGACCGAGGATTTCGTTCAGATGGTCCGCGAAATGACCGACGGAAAAGGGGCTGACGTCATTTACGACCCGGTCGGGGGTGAAATTCTCGACAGGTCACTCAAGTGCATCGCATGGAACGGGCGCCTTCTCGTGATCGGTTTCGCGAGCGGAACGATCCCGGAGATCCGCGCGAACAGAATTCTCCTCAAAAATATCTCCGTTGTCGGCCTTCACTGGGGCGCTTACGCAATAAACGAGCCGCAGCGAATTCCCGAAACATTCGACGCGCTGTTCAAGCTCTACGATGGGGGAAAGATCAACCCCGTGGTCTTCAAATCCTACCCCATGGAGAACCTCCCCGAGGCGCTGGCGGCGCTGGGCTCGCGCAAAACCTACGGCAAGCTCGTCGCCATCCCATAACGCTGTCACAGGGGCCGGGTAGACTGGGCTGGAAAGGATGGCCCATGACCAGCGGACAAGCCCCAACGCTCCCTCCCCGGGAGTCCCAGGAAGTGATCAACGTGAGACGTCGCAATCCAGGTCTGTCGAAGTCGCGCTTCATGGGCGGGCTTCAGTGCCTGAAGCGCGTCTACCTCGAGTGCTTCGATCGGAATCTCGCCGACGAGATTCCCCCCGACCGGCAGGCCATTTTCGAAGCCGGCACCCGCGTGGGCAAGATCGCGCGCGATCGCTACCCGGGCGGGCGACTCATCTCTGAAGACTACCGCCGCCACAAAGCGGCCATTCAGAGCACATCGCAAATCCAGAGCAACGAAAGCATCCCCGCGATCTACGAGGCGGCCTTTGCCCACGAAAAGATCCGGATCCGGGCGGACGTGCTCGAGCGTGTGCGTGGCGAAGTTTTCGACCTTATCGAGGTGAAATCCACCACCAAGGCCAAGGAAGAGCATGTCGATGACGTCGCGCTTCAGCTCCACGTGCTGCGCGGCGCGGGGGTGAATATCCGCAGGGCGGGTTTGCTTCACCTGAACAGGGAGTACATTTATCAGGGGGGCGACTACGACCTCGACAATCTTTTCAGCCTCGCCGATCTGACCGAGGAAGCGGGAGCGCGGCAGCCGGAGGTCAGCAGACAGCTCGAAGCCATGTGGGAGGTTCTCGCGGGGGGTGCGGCGCCCGAGATCGAAACCGGGCCTCACTGCAAAAAGCCCTACGTCTGCCCCTTTTACGGGCATTGCCACGGAAACGGCGCCGTAGACGAAAATGCGCATCCTATCGAAGAGCTCTACTACGCGGGCGCCGGTCTTCTCGAGAAGCTGCGCGAGAAGGGCTTCCAGGACATTCGCGATATTCCCGATAAGTTCGAAGAATTAAGCGACAAGCAGTCGCGTCAGCACGCGGCTGTTCTGAAGGACACCACGATCATCGACCGCCCGGGGCTCGCCGGGGTGCTGGGCGAGCTTGAATTCCCGATTCATTTCCTTGACTTCGAAACATTCAACCCCGCCCTTCCCCTCTACGCGGGAACACGCCCTTACGACATGGTCCCCTTTCAGTGGTCGGACCACGTCCTTGCGGAGGACCGCAGCCTCACGCATCACGAATTCCTCCACGACGGCGATGGCGATCCCCGGCCGGCATTCGCGCGGAGCCTGATCGAAATCGCGGGCGACACGGGAACGATCGCCACTTATTCCTCCTTCGAGACCACGCGCCTGCGGGATCTCGCCGGTTGGTTCCCGGAACTGGCCCCCGCCCTTCGCGCCCTCGAAGGGCGTATCTTCGATCTCCTCCCCGTCGTCCGAAATTACGTGTATCACCCCGGCTTTCACGGCTCATTCTCGCTCAAAGCCGTTCTCCCCGCGCTTGTGCCCGGCTTTGGCTACGACGATCTCGACATTAGCGAGGGGGGCCTGGCCTCCCTGGCCTACGTTGAAATGATCGATCGCGCCACGGGGCCGGAGCGTGCCGAAGCGCTGCGCACCCAGCTCCTCGCATACTGCGAGCGTGATACGAAGGCGATGCTAAAGCTGTTCGAGAAACTATCGGGGTGAATGGTGGAAGCGGCCACTGGGCCGAACGTTGGGCCTTCCCGTCCGGATTAGCCCGAGGAGAGTAGCTGCCAGGCCGCGGCCCCCAGAAGCGCCGCAAGGGGAACGGTTACCGCCCAGGCGAGCACGATCGTGGCCGCAGTACCGCGCCGAAGCTGGCCGGTGGCGGAACCGACGCCAAAAATCCCTCCCGTTGAAACATGGGTCGTCGAAACCGGCAGACCAAATCGCGTCGCCACGATCACCAGGAACGATGTGGCAAAATTTCCCGCGAGTCCCTGGCCGGGCGTCATGGGTGTGATTCGCTTTGCCATCGTCACGGCGACCCGGCGCCCGGCAAAAAGTCCCCCGAGGGCCATCGCGGCGGTGATCG
>CBDUXZ010000304.1:0-3446 GCA_965371325.1 uncultured bacterium
GTTTTCGCGCAGCGCGGCCTGGGCGTCGGAGCCGAGGTCATGGGAATCGTAGGTGAAGTAAACGGTCTGAAGCCGGCTCTGGACAGCCTGAATTGCAGCCGCGCGCGCCGCCGCTCCCTGATCGCCCCCCGTGACCGCGCCACCGGTTCCCGACACGCCCGTTGACTTCTTTCTGCACGCCGTGGTCCCGAACGCCATGAGCGCGAGAACGATCAAGCCGAGCAACAACCAGGTGTGAATGCCTCTCCGGTTTGCCTGCATCTTCGTCTCCATTTTCCCCTCCTCTTTATTTATCCTGAGAAAAGACTCTCATCCGGAACGCACCCCCGACCCGAACGCCCACTCAGGGAATGTGCCCCGACCAGTGCGGGGCAGTCGCCCCCGCCGGCGCATCAATGATGCGCCTAAGGTTCGTTCCATTCGCGTTGATGATGTATATCGCGCTGCCCGCCCCCCGGCCCGCCTGAAAAGCAAGCTGTCTCCCGTTCGGAGCCCAGCTTGGGTACTCGCTGTTACCGGCGGAGGTCAACTGCACCACGTTCGAGCCGTCGGGACGCATGGTCATGATGTTGAACCGGCCGCCGACCATCCCGGCGTATGCAAGGCGGTCTCCCCGTGGCGACCACTCAGGGTTCACATTGTATCCGCCCTGAAAGGAAATGCGCCGCTGACCGGAGCCGTCGGGATTCATCATGTAGATCTGCGGCGATCCCGTGCGGTCGGACACGAACGCGATCCTCGAGCCGTCGGGCGCCCAGCTCGGCATCGAATCGATGGCCGGGCGGTTCGTAAGTCTCGTCGCCGACCGCCCGTCGAGGCTCAGCCTCAGGATTTCCGTGTTACCGGTTCCGACCCGGCCCGCCACCAGCATCTCGGCCCCTCCCGGCGACCAGACCCCCTTGTAGATGGTCGATGAGGGGCGCACCGCCCTCGCGCCGCGCGCGCCCCGGTTAATCGTGTAGAGGGTGGGCTGACCGCCCTTGAAGGAGATGAAGGCGATCCGGTTGCCCGCAGGCGACCACTTCGGGAGATTGTTGATTGAACCGTTCCTGGAGATCTGGCGCCTGTTCGACCCGTCGAAATCCGCAACGAAGATCTCCTTGACCCGTGAGTTCGGCTTGCCGGCATAGACAATCTGGCTGTCGAACACACCCTCGTCGCCGGTGAAGTACTTGAAGATCTCGTTGGCCACGCGGTGGGCCATTTTGCGGGCGTAGCGCACCTCTCCCCGATAACGCTTCCCCACCACGCGGCGCCCCTTGTAGACATCATAGATACGCGCCTCGACGGCGATTCGCCCGCCCCCCTCATCGACGATCCTCCCTTTCACCAGCGCCTCGGCACCGATGACGCGCCAGGTCTCGTAGTCGATGTTCATGGTCTGGCCGGGGTCTTCCAGAAACGACTTGGGGTTCAAGGTCTGGAAGATGCCGGTGAAATCCAGATCGCTGGAGACGACACGCGTGATCTTCCCCCCCGTCTCCGACGCCGAGCCGCCGCTCCCCACAAAAGACTGGATGGCGATCTTGAACTTCCGTTCGTAGGGGGTGACCTCGAGTTTGCGCTGGGCGGCCGCCTCCGATCCCCATGCGAGCAGCACCGCCGGAATGAGGGCAACGGCTGCAATCGCAATGATTCTGCAAAAGTGGGGGTGTCTGCGTGTCACAGTCATTCTCAGCGGGTCGCTCCGGAGAAAATGGCTTCGGGATGCATATCGATCATGTAGCCCTTCTTGAGGACGGCCTCGTAGACCTCCGGCTCCGGCTGCGGGAACTCCTGTCTCATCTCAATTTTCCGGAAGGCCCTGTATACCGTGTCATCGTAGACGGAGTTTCCCGATCCCTGCACAATACGCCACTCGATGATTCGGCCCATACGATTCAGTTTCAGAAAGACGTGCGTGTGAAGGTGCTGGCCGAAAAACGTGTTCGGCACTTCCCAGTTGTCCTTCAAAATCGCCATGACGTGGGCATCGTAGGCCAGCGCCTGGATCGCCCCGGTTCCACGAACGTTCCCGGCCGCACTCCCCTCCGGCATTGCCGTATCAAGTGATCGTTGCCGGAGACGCGCAACCGCCGTGTTCTGCTCACGCAGGCGCGCAGCCGCGCGTTTCTTTCTGGCGCGAGCGGCGGCCGCTTTCTTCTTCTTCTTCGAGTCGACGGCCTTCTTGCGGGTTTTCCTCTCCTCCTCGACCGCGAAGACCTTCTTCTTTGGCGGATCCACCTTGGCCTTTTTGGCCTTGCTCGGGTCGGGCTTCTTCTGCTGAGGAGGCGGCAGCTGCTTGCGCTTGGGCGCGCCGAGCTTGACGTCCTTCAGATCTTCCACTGCCGGCAGATCGACCAGCGCCACCTGAATTGCCGGGCGGTAATCCACAGGGAGTTGCGAGCTTCTCCCCAGGAGCAGAAACAGTGCCGCAAACGTAAGGTGCGCAGCGATGGACAGCGCCACCATACGTTTCAGCTGCGGATCGAGTCCGCCACCGAACAGGCTCTCGAAGGTGGTCGACGCCATGGATCATGTCTCGGGAACGGTGATCATCCCAAGCCGGACAATTCCGGCGGCCTTCACCTTGGCCATCACCTTGACCACAATGCCGTAGGAAACGTCCTTGTCGGCCTTGAGGTAGATTTCCTCGAGCCCCTTGTTCTCACGCAGCGCGGCCACGAAGCCCTGAAGCTTCTCGAAGGGGACCTTGTTGTTCTTCCCGAAGAAAATCTCCCCCTCTTTCGT
This sequence comes from uncultured bacterium, assembly GCA_965371325.1. Taxonomy (GTDB): domain Bacteria; phylum JAUYMQ01; class JAUYMQ01; order JAUYMQ01; family JAUYMQ01; genus CBDUXZ01. The sequence goes on from CBDUXZ010000304.1 coordinate 2,731, forward strand.
GATGATGATGACCGTCGGATCCTCGGGAGACTTGAGACCCTTTGCCGTGGTCTCCGGAAGGTTGACATCCACGCCGGCCTGGATGAGGGGGGCGGTCACCATAAAAATGATGAGGAGCACGAGCATCACATCGACGAAAGGCGTGACGTTGATCTCGGAGAGGCTCTCGGATTCCTTCCCGATTTTCATCCGGGCTCCTCCCTGAAGACCTTTCGGAGATCGCCAACGTAATCATCCGTGAAGCCCTCGATCTCTTTAACAAGAACCCTGATCTTGCTCACAAAATAATTGTAGGCGATGACGGCGGGAATGGCCGCGAAAAGCCCTATCGCGGTGGCCACCAGGGCCTCGGAGATCCCGGGGGCAACGACGCTGATGCTTGCCGACCCGGTCACGCCGATGTTGCGGAATGAGTCCATGATCCCCCACACCGTTCCGAAGAGTCCGATGAAGGGGGTGGAGGAGCCTGTGGTCGCGAGGAAGGAGATGTATTTTTCGAGGTGGTTCACCTCCGCGGCGCTGGTCCAGCGGATCTTCTTCAGAACGTCATCGAGCCCGGGGTGGTCTTCACGATGGGTGCCCGGATCGGTGTAAGATGCTCCCCTTCTCTGCTGCGACTCACCCTTGAGCTTTACCAGCTGGATGAATCCGGCGCGGAAGATGTTCGAAAGGGGGCTGCCGGTGAGGTGTTTTGCCTCCTCGTAGATCAGATCGAG
>CBDUXZ010000305.1:0-3440 GCA_965371325.1 uncultured bacterium
CCCTCCTGGGGCTTCTCTTTGGCGGTGTCGGGAATGATGATTCCCCCCTTGGTCTTCTCTTCCTCCTTAACGCGCTTCACAAGGATGTGATCATGAAGCGGACGGATCTTCATCGGTAGCGTCTCCTTTCCGAAAATGCGCTTCTCGCGGCCTGCGGATCCGGGCCGGTCGGCCGGGCAGGGTCAAATCCAAACGACGGGGGCGAGAGGGATCTCCGGGATGGTTGTGGAAAATCGGGAACTTCGGTCTTGGCACTCTCCGGTGCGGAGTGCTAATGGCGGCAGGATGGTAGCAAGACCTTGCGGGAGGTCAAGGGTCATTTCCCGGTTTTCGAGGCTAATGGGCCCGCTGCGGCGTTCGGCGATCCCTTCAGCGGAGGGGCGGGCCGGCCGATAAACGGGGATCGCCTGACGGTTGGCCAACCTCCCTGTAGAGGAAGGCCCACAGGCGGGAACGGCGCCGCCGGGGCGGAAGGGGTTCTGCCGCGCGGCCCGGGTGCGGAGGAACCGTGAGGCGGACCGGGAGGGCCGGCGGGGGCCGGCCGGATGGCTTGCAAATCGTGGCGGAAAGCCCCGCGGAGCTCTTTCGGGAGCTTCTGGGGGAGGCCCTCGCGAAGGCGCCTGTCCAGGCCAGCGAGTCCACCGAGTTTTACCTCGTCAATCTCCTCACCACCTTTGTTGACGCCCGCCGGATTCCCGGGTCGGCCGGCCCATCCACCACGTTGGTCGAGCTTCTCGCAAGCGCGCTCGAATGCCGCCGGGAGAGGCGCCTCGAGGCATTCCGGGAGCTCGGTGACTTTGCGCTCTTCATCTCGGGCTTTTTCGCCGAGAGCCTCGACCGGCGGGCTGTGGACGTGGACTACTATGTGGCCACGGGGGGGCGGGCCTACGGTCACGCATCCCGCCTCGCCGCGAACCTGTCGGCGGGAGAAGTTTTCGACGATCTGTCGCGTCACTTCGTCGCGTTCATGGATGTGATCGGAGATGTGGGAGAGAAGAGCAAGATTGCGGGCAAGAGCGATGTTCTTCTACTGCAGCTCTATGATCGGTATCTCCGGACGGGCAGCGAACGCGCCCGGCGGAAGCTCGAAGAGGCGGGGCTGATACCCATCCGTGGCCTCGACACGCGGTACCGGCAGTGAGCGCCCCGCCCCGGTGCGTCATCGGTTCCATTCAGCGCCACCTCTCCGCCATATACCGGATTGATTCCGTGGCCCGCGCTTCGGATTTTCTCCTCGAGGATGAGCACCACGCCAACCTGGCGTCGCGGGAGAAATTGCCCGAGTCGGACGGACAGCTGCTGGTCCTCGAGGAAGCCGGGGATCTCTGGATTGGACTCTATCTGGATTCGCGCGTCAGGGGAGATCTGGAAGCACGCGATCCCTACGCGCAGCTTGACGCTGAAAATTTATGTCCGTTTCTCACGGCGGTTGAAGAGACGAGCCACTTTCTGTACCTGCTCTGGAGCGTCGGGAACGGGCGGCCGGTGTCCCGATTCCAGCTCGAGCTTCAGGGCGAGGTCGACAAGTTTGCGTCGAGTGCGCTCGTGCTGAAGGGGCAGGGATGGCGGGCTCGCGAGAGTCGTTCCCCGGGGGACCTGCATCAGATCCTCTTCGGCGCGGCGGAGATCGATACGCGTCTAGACGAGGAGGATGCGCCCCGCTATGTGGCGGCCAACCAGCTCGCCGCCCGTTACTGCCGCACCCTTGAAGAGCGCTACCTCCCCTCACGGGGTCCCGCGCGCATACCCGCCATGCTGATGGATCTCCGGCGCTTCTACCGCCTTCCGGGAAGCGCGAAGATCAGGCACATCCTGGCCAATTAGAAGCCGTGTGAGCAAGACCTGCACTTCCGAGCGCAGACGGAACTCCCCCGCACATAAGGCGCAAAACGGCGGCGCCCGAAGCGCGCCAGGGACCAGTCCCCAGGTATCGCTGAAGCTCTCTACAGGGTTTGCGGGACCTTCCCTGGAGCGCGAGGCGACCGCGCCGCCGTCGCGCCACGCGGGGGACGGGACCCGTCGAGCACGGGGGTGCAGATCTACCATCTGATGGCCGGAAACTGTTCCCAGGCCCGTTGTTGCCCTTACAGGTCCCCCCTGATAGATCTCGAAGGGGAGGACGTTCTTCATGCGCATCATTCGCGGGTTGCTCTTCGATCTCGACGGGACGCTTATCGACTCGAAGGAGCGTTTCTACGAGAGCTACGCCCAGGCCCTCGCCGATTTCGAGCTCTCCCCCATTTCGCGTGAAGCCTTCGAGCGTCACTATCATCTGGACGAGCTGTCCCGCCGCCTCCCCGAGGGGCGAGCCCTGCGAGAAGACTTCTGGCATCGGTTCCTGAGAAACCTGACGGCCGCCAATCACGAGACGCAGTATCCCATCGCGGGAGTCAAGGACGCGCTGGCCCGGCTCAAGGAGGACGGCTACGTGATGGCGGTTGCGACAGCGCGGCTCTGCCCGGAGGCGTCGGTTCGCGGCGAGCTCGATCACCTCGGGATGCTGACGTTCTTCGAGAATGTCCTCTCCCATGACCGCGTCGCCGAGAGGGAGGGATGGGACGCAGCGGACGGCACGAGCAAACAGATGATTATCGAGGAAGGGGCGGCGCTGCTGGGGCTGCCGGCCTCGCAGACGGCCTTCATCGGCGACTGGACGGTGGACATTCGTTCAGCGAAGGCGGCGGGATGCGGCATGACGGTTGGCGTGCTCTCGAGCGGCTTCAAAAGGGAAATCCTGGAGCGCGAATCGCCGGACGCGATTATCGATTCGGCGGCAGAGCTCCCGGATCTGCTGGCAACCACGCCCGATATGGTGGGTCCGGGATACATCGCGCTTGACAGGGAAGGGCGCTGGCTGAATGACGGAACGGAGATTACGCACGCTCGCACCGTGGAGCTGTTCTGGAAGTCACTCAGCCGCAACGCCCATGGCAGGTACGTGGTCAGGACCGGAGGCGAGGAATGCCCGGTCTTGATCCACGCCACGCCCTACTTTGTCCGGAGCGTCGAGACGAGCGACGGCCAGGTGACGCTTCGGCTTTCCGACGGGACGGAGGAGCCCCTCGATCCGGCCACCCTCGAGATCGTTGCGCCGAACTACATGCACTGTCGCGTGAAGGAAGGTGCGCACGAGGCGCGCTTCGGCCGCAACGCCTACTACGAGGTGGCCCGCCGCATCGAGGAAGACCCACGTGAGGGATACATTCTGAACCTTGCCGGCAGGCGCTATCCCGTCAAGGTGCGGTAGGAGAGGGTGCCCTTACCCGCGCAGGAAGGTCCAGAGGCCGACGGCGATAAAGCCGACTCCCGCCACCCGGGAGAGGATCCGCGGACTGAGATACTGCGAGATCACCGCGCCCCCGAGCACGCCGAGCCCGGCAGAGAGCGCGAGAGCCGATGCGGCAGCGATAAAAACGGTCATCTTCGGGTTCTGTGCGTCG
>CBDUXZ010000306.1:0-3408 GCA_965371325.1 uncultured bacterium
GTCCTGGCCAGAAAAGCCGGTCATGCGCTCAACCATCGACTGCTGGCCGAGCTTCTTTCGAGCAAGGCCAACTACAACATCGTCGAGGGGAGCCCCGCGCCACCGCAGCCTGCATCCACTTCCTTCGGTGTATTGGAGAGTGCTGTGGCTTGACCCCGATTTTCCACACCCGGGTGGTGAGGGGGCGTGATCCTGTGGGGTCACGCCCTTTGCGTTGGCCGTTTCTTCCTTCCCGCCTCCCGCGCATGCCTGCGCAGGCAATCCTGGCAATCGCCCGCCCAGGGGGCTAGAATTCCCCCCCGCAGGGGCCGTCCCTTCCTCGCAACGCCCGCCCCGGCGCCTCGCTTTCCGGGGAATGTGCCCCTTCGCCATTCCCCCGGCCCCTCCGAGGCTCGAGGCGAGGGGCGAGTTGCCTTCAGGGGCGATCGCAAACGACCTTCAGGCCTCAAGGTATGACTAACAGCGACATCGGAAAATCCGAGTCAAGAAGGCGTCGTCGTGAGAAGACGATCATCGCGATTCTCACGATCATCGTTATCGCGTTGACCTATGTCACGGTTCGGCCCCAGGGCATCCTGCAGGGGAGCGAGCAGCTCCCGATCGCCTCGAACCTGCTCTTCTTCGGCCTGATCAACCTGAACCTGCTCCTGATCATCCTTCTCGCATTCCTGGTGCTGAGAAATGTCGTCAAGCTGGTCTTCGAGCGCCGGAGCCGCCTGCTAGGGGGGAAGCTCAAGACGAGGCTCGTGGTTGCATTCTTCGGCTTTGCCGTTCTCCCCGCAGCCCTGCTGGTGATCGGGGCCTGGGCGTTCATGTCGAAGTCAATCGAGTCATGGTTCAGCCTTCCCCTAGAGCAGTCCCTCAAGGCTTCCCTTTCGGTGGCACAGGTGTATTACGACTCCGCCGAGAGCGGCGCCAAGCGGAGCGCGAAGGAGATCGCCCGCGCGATCGCCGTGTCGCGGATCGTGCTGGACGGTAGCCAGCGGGATGAGCTCAAGTGGCTGATCGGGGAGAAGCGGCGCGAATACGATCTTGCGCTGGTCGAGATCTATGGTCCGAAAGGAACGCTTCACGCCAGGAGGCGTGATCCGGAATTCCCCATCGAGGAATTTCCGGCATACAAAGACAGCCACCTCAGGCGCGCTTTTTCCAACTCGCGCGCGTCGCAGATGCAGGATATGAAGCGGGGGATGGTTGTCACGGGATTTGCTCCCGTTTTGCCCTTGAACGCGAGCAGTCCGGTTCGCGGAGTGGTGATTACCCGCGGCTTCGTAGGGGCCAGCCTGCTGGGCAAGATGCAGCTCATCGGCCGCACAACGGAAGAGTTCAGGCAGGTAAAGGTGCTGGAGGGACCGATTCGGACCGTATACCTCTCAATTCTTACCGCCGTGGCGCTCGTGGTGAGCCTGCTCGCCACCTGGTTCGGTGTCTTCCTTGCAAAGGGAATGACCGGGCCGCTGCAGGCGCTGTCCGAAGGAACCGAGGAAATTGCCGCTGGTAACCTGGACTATCAGATAGACCAGGTGGCGAACGACGAGTTCGGGATCCTGGTGAATTCATTCAACAAGATGACCCGCGATCTCAAATTATCGAGCGAGGCGCTCCGCCACTCGAACGAGGAGCTGGAACGTCGGCGAAAGTACATGGAGGTGGTCCTCTCGAATGTCGCGGCGGGCGTTATCTCCGTCGATCGCGATGGTCGGGTGGGCACCATCAACAAGAGCGCGGAGAGCTTTCTCGGTACCGACGCTCGACAGGTTGTCGGACGGCGGTACACGGACCTTCTGGACAGGAAGCATCTTGCGATGGTGCGCGATATGATCCGTGACATGAACCGGCAGAATCTCGAGAGCCTTGCCCGGCAGATTGTGATTCCAATCAAAGGCGAATCCCTCACGCTGCTGGTCAGCCTCACCGTGCTGAAGGACGATCAGGGGGACTATAAGGGGCTCGTTGCCGTCTTTGAGGATCTCACCCATTTCCTGAAGGCGCAGCGCGCAATGGCGTGGCGGGAGGTGGCGAGGCGTATTGCCCATGAGATCAAAAACCCTCTCACGCCCATTCAGCTGTCGGCCCAGCGCCTGCGCAAGCGCTTCCTCGGAACCCTGACAGGTGAAGATGTCGGGGTCTTCGACGAATGCACCGCCACCATCGTGAAACAGGTGAGCGAACTCAAATACCTTGTCAACGAGTTCTCGAATTTCGCCCGGATGCCGGCCGCCAACCCCGCGCCGAACAATCTGAACGAGATCATCGAGGAGGGGCTTATCCTCTTCGGTGAGGCCCATAGGGAAATCAAGTTCGATTTCAGGCCCCGAAGGGATCTCCCGCTCTGCTATCTTGATCGCGAGCAGATGAAGCGGGTGATAGTGAACCTGCTGGATAACGCGATTACGGCCATGGGAGGTGGCGAAGGACGGGTGGAGATAGCAACCCGCTACGATGATCCGCTTCAGATTGTCCGGCTTGAGGTGGCGGACAACGGGCATGGTATTCCGCCCGAGGATCGGGGAAGAATCTTCGAGCCTTACTTTTCGACAAAGAAGAAGGGAACCGGCCTCGGACTGGCGATCGTCTCGAAGATCATTGCCGATCACAACGGCTATATAAGGGTTCGCGACAACGTCCCCAGGGGCACCCGTTTCGTTATAGAGCTTCCGACCGAGCCTCCGACGATCCAGCTCACCGACGAGCGGTTCGAGGGAGTCGCATGAAGGCCAAGGTCCTCGTGGTGGATGATCAGGAGAGTATCCGCCGAACGCTTTCGGCGGTGCTCAAGGACGAGGGGTACCCCGTCATCCTGGCCAAGGGGGGAGAGCAGGCGCTCGAGCAGGCCGCCCAGGACCCGCCGCAGGTCGTGCTTCTCGACATCGCCATGCCCGGTATGAACGGTATCGATGTGCTGGCCCGGCTGAAAGAGGAATCCCCGGACCTCGCCGTGATCATGATGTCAGGCCACGGGACCATCGAAACAGCCGTGAAGGCCACGAAACTCGGCGCCTACGACTTCATCGAAAAACCACTGTCGATCGAAAAGCTCCTTCTGACAATCCGGAACGCCGTGGAGCACCACAAGCTGGCGGAGGTCAATCGCATACTCATCGATGCGCTCGATGCCCGTTGGCGGATCATCGGGGAGAGCGATCTGATAAAGAAGCTGAAGGAACTGATCGAACGCGTAGCTCCCACGAACGCGTGGGTGCTCATCGACGGCGAGAACGGAACCGGGAAAGAGCTGGTTGCGCGTGCCATCCACGGCATGAGCGACCGGCGGGACAAGCCCTTTATCGAGGTGAACTGTGCCGCCATCCCGGAGGAGTTGATCGAAAGCGAGCTTTTCGGCCACGAGAAGGGGGCCTTCACGGGGGCGATATCGCAAAAGCGGGGCAAGTTCGATCTGGCTGATCA
>CBDUXZ010000307.1:0-3399 GCA_965371325.1 uncultured bacterium
GGCCGCTATCTCGTTCTCCTTTACGGCGAATCGCTCGGAGGCTCCAAGCTTCTTCTGTTCAACGCGCGCACGGGACGATTGCTGCTGGGCCTCCGGGGGTACGGCGAGAGCTTCTCCTCCGACGATCGATGGCTCGCATGCCTCCAGCACCGCTACGCCACGCCGAGGGCGGGCGGCGAAGTGGGCGCCTATGAGGCGTTGTTACTGGTCGACATGTCGCGTGTGCGGGGCGCCCAAATCGATGATCCTGCCGTGTTTCGGACTATAGTCCAGGATCCCGACGCGCGCTTTATGGGGGGGGGAACGTCTTTCATCACCGATGATCGCATACAGATCTTCCGGGAGGATCCGCCGCTCAAGATCGCCTATTCGCTCGACGGGAAGGAAATCAAGGAGAAGGGGCGGCGCTGGAAATTCCTGAAACTCTTCTGAGCCCTCAATCCCCCGACCGGAAAGGGCAAAGGTAGCCTATGCGCAAAGCGGTACTCTGTATTGCGGGAACCGATCCCACCGGAGGCGCGGGCATCCAGGCCGATCTGCAGGTCCTCGCCCGCTTCGGCGTACACGGGATGGCCGTTCCAACGGCGCTTATCGAACAGGACAGCCGCGGCGTCAAGCGCGTCCACTCGGTCTTCCCCTCCATTCTGGAGCGTCAGCTCCTGGCATGCTTCGAGGACGCGCCGCCGGACGCGATCAAGCTCGGCGCGCTCGCGACCGACGAAACGGTGAGCGCCGTTCTGCGTTTCCTCCATCGCTATGGTCCCCTCCCCGTCGTGCTTGACCCCGTTCTTCAGGCGTCGGGTGGCGCGTTTTTGCTCGAGCGGCGCGCCTGGGGCACCCTGCGAGACGAGCTTCTGCCCCATGTCACACTCATAACGCCGAATCTCGCCGAGGCCGGCCATCTCGCCGGCGTGGATCCGCCCGTGAGTCTAGAAGGGATGGAGGAAGTCGCGCAAAAACTTCTCGGGCTTGGCGCCCCCTGGGTTCTCCTGAAAGGGGGGCACCTCGCGGGGGAGCCGGTGGATCTCCTCATCCACGAAGATGAACGGCGGGTCCTGAGGGGGACGCGTTTCGAAGGGGAAGTCCACGGAACAGGCTGCGCGCTCTCATCCGCCATCGCGGCCGGGCTCGCGCTGGGTCTCACCGTTCCCGAAGCCGCATCCCGCGCCCACGCATGGGTGCAGGCCGCCATCGCCCGGAGCGAGCAGCGTGGTAAGGGGCGCCGCACCCTCGACTACGGCGCGCTCTGCTAGTCGCCACTTAAACGCAGGCCAAGACTGCTGCTTCCCGCTTCATTCAACGTAACCCAGGGACTTCAGCCGCTCCATGACCGACTTCGGGACCTTTTCTTTCGGCTGGAAGTTCCCGATGCCCTGCTGGTTAAGCGGCTCCCGAATCGAATCGAGTTCCGATTGAAGCTCGGCCCGTAGCTCAGTTTCCAATTTCGCCAGATTGTTCATCTCGCCCGGATCCTGAGCCAAGTCGAATAATTCAACTCTGGATCGCTGGGGCAAAGCGAACGGCGCATTCGTTATGAGTTTGTGAGTCCCGGTACGAAGGGCCTCCGAAGGTGGGTCCGTCCGTGTATGGGCATCGAGGCGGCTGAAGGCAATTCGATCTTTGTTCTCAGTACCATGCATTAACGAAACGAGACTGGCTCCGTCCACCTTCTCCTGGGGAAGGGGGACGCCCAGGAGATTCAGTACGGTGGGCAGGATGTCGATGCTCCGGACCTGCGCCCGAACCCGCTTTACGGCATAGCTCCCGCTAGGGTCGTTAATGACAAGCGGTATCTTGGTTACATTGTCATATAGCGTGTCACCATGATCACCGATCCGATTGTGGTAGTGCTCTCCGAGTTCCTCACCGTGATCGCTGGTCACCACTATGAGCGTCCGCGCTCCTAAGCCGATTTCATCGAGGGTCGTTATCAGTCTTTCGATGTACTGGTCCGCCACGTGGACCCCGCCATCGTAAAGCGCGCTCACGTACTCGATCTCCGACTCCGTAAGATTGAGTTCCCCTCGGCGAATCCGATTAACATCCGCCATCTCGAAGGTGACCCCAAGTCGGCCCCGATCAAGCCCCTTCACGTACTCGCGCCGACGGTAGGGCGTATGAACCTCGTAGGTGTGAACGAGGAGGAAGAAAGGCCGGTGCGCATTTTTCCGAAGCCACGCTTCAGCGGAGGAAAAGGTATGCTCTATGCCTCCATGGGCGCCTTCATGGTATAGCCTACCCTCCAGACGAAGCCGGACGGCGCCCTCTTCCTCCTCATATGTGTCAAACCCGCGATTAATCCCGTAAAAGCGCGAGACGTGTCCGCCCTCCGTGAAAGCGGCTGTCGCAAACCCGGCTTCACGAAGGTTCTCCACCAGCGAAACCCTCAGGGTCCCATCGGATACTTCGGCTGTGGGGTAGCGCCCCGCGAGCATGCCTACAACGGAGGGAAGGGTCCAGGAGCTGTAGCTTACGACCGTTTCAAAGAGGACACCGTCATCGGCCAGCTTATCGATAGCCGGTGTCGTCTCCCTGGTGTGACCATAAGCAGAAACACGATCCGCCCTCAGTGTGTCCAGCAGGATGAGAACGGCGCCCTGAAGCGGCTTCTCCTCTTGGTTCGGAGAGCAGGCCGGGGCCGAAAAACAGATCGCGAGAACCAGAAGCCCGAAAAGGGTAACGACCCTGCCCATCATGATCCTGCCTTGCTCCCAAGAACCTTCAGAAGCTTTGCGTGAATGTCGCCGAAATTTCCGTTCGACATGACAAGGAGGACGTCGCCTGGACGCGCGTTATCGGCGGCGAAGGCCACAATGTCGTCCACCCGCGCGATGAAGCGCCCGTTGCGCCCGCGATCGCACAGCTCCGACGCAACGCGTTCCGGGGAGAGGCGCTCGCTCCGGGGAATCTTGTCGGGATTGTCGACGCCCGCGATGATCGCCACATCGGCGCCCTCAAGGGCCTGAACGTACGCCTTCTGATGGACGTTGCGCCGACTCGTGTTGGATCGCGGCTCGAAGATCGCCCAAAGACGCCTTCCCGGGTATCGGTCCTTGATCGCGCCGATGGTTTCTCCGATCGCCGTCGGGTGATGGGCGAAGTCGTCGATCACGAGTACGCCCGCCGCATCTCCCCTGATCTCCTGCCGTCGGGCCACCCCGCCGAAGCGTGCCAGCGCCTCCCTGATCGTATTCGCGTCAAGGCCAAGATCGAGAGAAGCAGCCATCACGCCGAGCGCGTTGCGCACGTTGTGAACGCCAGCAAGGGGAACGATAAAGCTGCCCAGCGCTTCTCCCCCGCGGGTGACCTCGAAACGCGTCCCCTCCGGTTCAATCGCCACCACACTCCCCCGAAGCGACGCCTCATCGCCGGTGCCGTAGGTCACCCTGCGGCAGCGCG
>CBDUXZ010000308.1:0-3397 GCA_965371325.1 uncultured bacterium
CTCCCCCGAAGCGACGCCTCATCGCCGGTGCCGTAGGTCACCCTGCGGCAGCGCGCGCCGCGCGAGACGTCGAGTGCCCGCGGGTCGTCGCTGCAAACGGCTAATAGCCCCTCCGGAGGAATAAGCGCGATAAATTTTTCAAAAGCCTCGCGTACGTGATCGAGATCGCGGTAGATGTCAGCATGATCGAACTCAACACTTGTGAGAATGGCCGTCCGAGGCGCGTAATGGAGAAACTTCGGCTCCTTGTCGAAAAAGGCCGTATCGTATTCGTCCCCCTCGATGACGAAGACATCCCCGCCGCCTATCCGGAAGCCCCCCTCGAAATCCCGTGCCACTCCCCCCACAAGGAGCGATGGGTCGCGGCCCGCATGAAGGAGAACCCAGGCCGCAATCGAGGTCGTGGTGGTCTTTCCGTGGGTGCCCGCCACGACAAGGGGGTGCTTCCCCTCGAGGAAGAGGATCCTCAGCGCCTCGGGCATGCTGACGTAGGGAATGCCGCTCTCAAGGAGCGCCTCGATCTCCGGATTTCCCCGGCTCATGGCGTTCCCGACGACGACGAGATCCGGAGGTCCATCCGAATTCCCGGTCAAGTTTTCGGCGCGGTACCCCTTCATGAAATCGATGCCGCAGCGCTCGAGCTGGGTGCTCATGGGTGGGTAGATCGCCTGGTCGGATCCCGTGACCCGGCGTCCCGCGCTTGCGATCATACAGGCCAGGGCACCCATCCCCGTGCCGCACACGGCGATGAAGTGGATGGTTTTCGGGTTATCCGGCAGGCGCCCGAGGCGTTGCCGTCGCTCTTCGGGAATTTCGGTTCTGGAGGGTGGAAAACTCACGGAAGGGCATCACCGGGGGAGTCAATTTCCTCCCCATCGGCGCTCTCCGACGACTCGCGCGCCCGGGAAAGTTGAGGCTCGGGCTCGCTCGCCTTGGGCGGCGGAAAGCCGAGCCCCGTCATCACGAAGTCATGCACGCGGGGCCTGAAGCCGAAACGGGATTTCCGCGCGATAGGATGAATGCGATTGGCCAGCAAAACGATGACGATCTCGCGGTCGAGATCCATCCAGAGGCTCGTGCCTGTGAAGCCCGTGTGCCCCACCGAGCGAGCGGAGAGGCACTGGCCGGAAGTCGAGACCCCTGCGGTGGGCGTGTCCCACCCGAGCGCCCAGTCGGAGCCGGGGGGGAGATCCTGTCGGGCGAAGAACCGCTCGACGACGGGACGGGCGACGAGATCGCCCCGCCCCGTGTAGCTGGACAGGAGCGCGAGGCCGATTTTCCCGACCTCCGCGGCGGTGCCAAAAAGTCCCGCGTGTCCTGTCACGCCCCCCATCGCCCAGGCGTTTCCGTCGTCGACCTCGCCGACGAGCACGCGGTCGCGCCAGGGACACTCCTCGGTGGCGGCGATGCGCGCTTTCGGAATTGAGAGAACGCCCGGAGCGGGAGTCGCATCCCGGGCCCGGCCCAGGGGTATGTAACCGGTTTCGCGAAGACCGAGGGGGGCCGCAACGTCCTCGGAGAACCGTGTCGGGAGATCCCGCCCGTCGATGCGCTCGAGAAGCTCTCCGAGGACGATAAAGCCGAGATCGCCGTATACCGCAGCTTCGCCCACGTCGTGAATCAGACTGCTGAGCGCAATGCGGTCGAGCACGTATTGCCTGGCCCCGGGCGTGCCGAGGATCTTCTTCTCCCGCTTTTTGTCGGTGCGGCCAATGTCCTCGTAATAGGCGACCCAGGTCTTAAGGCCGCCCGAATGGGTGAGCAGGTGCCGGAGGGTGATCGCCTGCTTTTTCTCGTCCCGCTCACCGAACGAGGGAAGAAACTCCGTCACGGGTTTTGACAGATCGACGCGCTCCCGCTCGAGGAGCTTCATGAGCCCGATGGTCGTGACGAGCACCTTGGTCAGCGAGGCGAGGTCGAACACCGTATCAGGCTTCATGGGGCGCCGGTGGGGGCGGATCTGCGCCTCGCCGAAAGACTCGTGATAAACGACCTCCCCCTCCCGGGCCACCCAGAGTACAAAGCCCGGAAGCTCGGCCTTCAGGATTGCGCGTTCTGCCGCGCGTTCGATCTTTCGAAGCGCCGCCTTTCTCACGATATCCTCACCCCGCTTTCAAGCCAGACAAGCTCGGTTTTATCGACATCCATCCGGACCCGGACGCCGACGGGCAATGTGATGTTCTGCTCGCCGTGGCCCGCCGGGAATCCCATGAGCACCGGCACGCCCAGATCTCCGAGTACGTCACGCATCACCTCGTCGAGTTGATCGCCCCCCTGATCCGGCTCGCCATGCTTTTGAACCTGCCCCACAAGCACGCCCACAACCCCGTCGAGAAGCCCCGATGCCCGAAGATGCACCACTTTACGATCGACGCGCCAGTAGCGCTCGTTCACCTCCTCGATGAACAAGATGGCGCCCCGAAGATCGGGCTGCCAGGGGGTACCGATGCTGTGGGAGAGAATGGTGAGGTTCCCGCCTACAAGCGGACCTTCGGCCACGCCTTCGATGATGGGGGTGAGACCTCCGGGTTGAAGGGGCGCATCGCAACCGCGCCCTTCGAGGGCGTCAATCAGGTGCTGCCACGTCGCATCCGGCCACCCGCCGCGCTTGGCCACCATCGGCCCGTGAAACGAGACGAGCCCGCAGGCGCGGACAAGCCACAGGAGGAGCGCCGTGAGATCGCTCATCCCGACAAATATCTTCGGATTGCGCCTTACGATGTCCGGATCAAGCCGGGGAATAACGCGCGCCGATCCGTAACCGCCCCGCACGCCGAAGATTGCGCTGACCTCTGGATCACGGAACATCTCGTGGATTTCATCCGCCCGGCGCGTGTCGCTCCCGGCGAGATAGCGAACGCGAGCAAATATGTCGTCGCGGTAGCGCACCTTGAAACCCCGCTGGCGCAGGGCCTCAATGCCGCCGTCGAAATCTTCACGATAGAAGGGGCTCGCAGGCGCGACCAGCCCGATCGTGTCGCCCGGTTTGAGCGCGCGCGGTTTGATGAGAGATGAACCGATGAGCGACCCTCCGTGCCCGCCCGCCTACTCGTCGTAGCCTCGGGCGCGGCTTTCGAACCGCGAATATTTCTTGAGGAAGGTCAGTTCAATCTTCCCAGTCGGGCCGTTGCGCTGCTTGCCGATGATGATCTCCGCGACGCCCTCGTGTCCCTGGCGGTCCTCCTCACTCTCGTCCCGGTGATACATCTCCTCCCGGTAAATGAAGAGGATCACATCAGCGTCCTGTTCTATGGCGCCCGATTCGCGGAGATCCGAGAGCTGGGGCCGCTTGGTGGGCCGATCTTCAACCGCGAGGCGAAGCTGGGAGAGGGCGACAACGGGAACATCCAGTTCCTTCGCAAGGCCCTTGAGGGATCGGGAAATTTCACCCACCTGG
>CBDUXZ010000309.1:0-3386 GCA_965371325.1 uncultured bacterium
GTCCGGGAGATCGTGCAGGCGGCGCTCTTGAAGCACAAGCTCGGCGTCACGGAGGCGATACTGTCCGCGGCGCTCGGGTTCTGGGCCGCGGAAGCGATGACGCTGCTGGGCGGCATTGTTTGGTGGGCGCGCGGCAGCGACTACAAACCGCGCTACTGCGTTGTGGAAAAGAGGGCTGCGCCCGATTGACGAGCGCCAAAGGAGCCTTCATGCCGCCGCTTCACACCGATCCGCTCCCGCAGGTTCTCCTGCTGCTCGCGTCGGTCCTCCTCATCGCGAAGGTCGGGGGCTACATCGCCATGCGGCTGCGCATGCCTGCCGTTCTGGGCGAGCTCGGCGCGGGCATCGTCATGGGGAATGCGGCGTTTATTTTCGGCGCCGATCTCATTCCCGATATCCGCCACAACGAGTACGTGGCCGTGATGGCGGAACTCGGCGTGATTCTCCTCATGTTCGAGGTGGGCGTGGAGAGCACCGTGAGGCAGATTGCCTCGGTAGGCTCCTCCGCCGCCCTCTCCGCCATCCTCGGCGTCGTCGCCCCCTTCTTCCTGGGCTGGGGCGCCGGCGTGATCTTCCTTCCCGAGGCCGGCCTGTTGGTTCACGTCTTCATCGGGGCCACGCTCTGCGCGACGAGTGTTGGCATTTCCGCACGCGTGCTCCAGGATGCCGGCGCAACCCGAACGCGCACAGGACGGACCATCCTGGGCGCCGCCGTGCTCGACGATACGATGGGGCTGATTGTGCTCGCCGTCGTCGTCGGCGTCATTACGACCGGAAGTTCGAACATCTGGGCGGATGCCGGGCGCGTGACGGGACAGGCGGTGGCGTTTCTGGGCGGGGGGCTAGCGCTCGGCCTTCTCTTCTCGAAAACGCTTTACCGGCTCACTGCCCGCCTGCAGATCGGTGGAATGCTTCTCACCGTTTCACTCGTTCTCTGTTTCGCCTTTTCCTACGGGGCGCATATCGCCGGCCTCGCCCCCATCGTGGGCGCCTTTGCGGCCGGCCTGATTCTCGAGCCGAAGCATCAAACTTTCTTCCTGGACGTGGAAGGAGACCGTTACCGCTCCCTGGAGGATCTTCTCCATCCTCTCTCCGCGCTCTTCGTTCCCCTCTTTTTCGTGCAGACCGGCGCGAAGGTGGAATTGGAGGCGCTTTTGAGCCCGGAAGCGCTTTCCCTCGGACTTGTCCTGACCGTGGCGGCGGTTCTGGGAAAGCTCGCCTGCGCGGCGGGGGTGCTGGATCGCCGGATCGATCGCTGGACGGTGGCGCTGGGAATGATTCCGAGGGGAGAGGTGGGGCTGATCTTCGCGGGCATCGGCGCGGGACTCACCTTGAACGGACTGCCTGTTATTACGCCGAATCTCTATTCGGCGATCATCGTCATGGTCATCCTGACCACCCTGCTGACACCCCTCTTCCTGGCACGCCGGCTTCGAGGGCGGACGAAAGACATCGTGCTTCCTGAAGAAGAGACGCCCCCCGATCCGGCACCCGGCGTCAGGGGCTGATCAGCTCGATAACGTTCCCGTCTTCATCCTTCACCCAGGCCTGGGTGGCTCCCTCCCCTCCCCCGAGCACCTCGTAGCCCCGATCACGCAGCTCTCCGGAGGCAACGCCCACGTCCGCAACGGCGAAGGCGACGTGACGATGAAGGGGGTTGAGCGGTGTATCGGGCGCCGCCCCCTCCGGGAACACAATCAGGTGGATCTCGTTCGCGCCCGCCCGGAACCAGGCCCCATCGAAGGGGAAGTCCGGGCGCGGGATCTCCTCGAGTCCGAGGATCTCTTCATAAAACTTGCGCGCGCGGGCAAGGTCCGTAACACAAAGTGATGCGTGATGAATGCGATCGAGCTTCATGAACGCTCCTTCCGGCCCGCAATGAGGAGAACTTCCGCCCCGCTGGGGGCTAACTGATCTTGCCTCCGAGGGAAGCAAGGAAGTCGTAGGTGCGTGCCTCGGAAGCGTCCGCATCCGCGCCGGAAGGAAAAATGGCGGCGCCAAAGTCCGTCGCCCCGCCGTCGGCCATTCGCTTGAGGGCGTCCCGGACCTCGTTCTCGTTCCCCACGAGTGCCACGTCAGCAGGTCCCTCGACGCCTTCGCGATCAAGCATGGCCCGGTAGGAGGGGAGCCCTCCGTAGATGGCAAAGGCCGTCGCGGCTGTTTCGCGCGCTTCCGCGGCGTTGTCTGTCACACAGACGGGCAGAGCGGCGACCACACGCGGCGATGGGCGGCCGGCCGCGGCCGCGCTTCGAGAGATCCCTGGAACGATATGCTTCGCGAGGGTTTCCGGACCCACCATCCAGGTAATCGTGCCGTCTCCGATCTCACCCGCGATCTCGAGCATGAGCGGCCCGAGGGCGGCCACGATGATCGGGAAGGGTTTGCATTCCGCCACCCGCACATTCGCGTTCACGCGGTACGTCTCGCCCTCGAAGCTCGCGCTACCCGTATCCCGGAGTAACCTGAGGATCGTGAGATATTCGCGCATGTGACGGGCTGGCTTCTCGAATGAGAGCCCCAGCATCCCCTCGATCACGATCTGGTGGCTGAGCCCGAGGCCCAGCGCAAGCCTCCCGCCCGTGGCCACCTGCACGGTCATGGCCTGTTGCGCCAACGTAACGGGATGCCTTGGAAAGGTCGGCACGACGGATGTCCCGAGTTCTATGCGCGAGGTGACCTTGCCCCCCAGCGCGAGCGTGGTGAGGGCATCCGGCCCGAGCATCTGAGGCGTCCAGACCGACGCGAACCCGTCGCGCTCCACCCGTACGTACCGCTCGAGGGTCGTCTCGAGGGGTTTTTTCTCACTAGCGGCGATCCACAATCCGAGTCTCATTTTTCCTCCGTCGTGCTGTGATGGATGCTCTCCCATTCCATAAACCGACCGTCCCTCCCCTCCAAGCCCCGGGCGTGATCCGATTCCCGGAGCGAGGAAAATATCTATACTCCCGGCTACTTCGGCCTCGCGCTATCCGGCGGTTCTTCGCCACCGAGGGCGGTCTCGAGCCGGGAGAGGGCCTCGCGTGCTTCACCATCGTCGGGCTTTATTCGCAAGGCCTCCTTGTAGTGCGCCCCGGCCTCTTCTTCCCTCCCCGCCTTCGACAGGAGGGCGGCCAAATTTTTATGCGCCGGCAGGAGATCGGCCCACAGGCGCAGCGCTTCCTGATAGTGAAAAATGGCCCGATCATCTTTTCCCGCGCGTGTGAACACCACGGCAAGATTGAAATGGGCGGCGGCCATTCCGGGGTCAATTCGAAGCGACTGTTGATAGTGAGTAATTGCAAGCTCGAGGTCCCCGCGGAGCACCAGGAGTTCGGCCAGGTTATAGTGAGCAGCGGCATAATCCGGCTTGCTTCCAATCGCCCGCTTGTAATGGACAATTGCTTCGT
>CBDUXZ010000310.1:0-3356 GCA_965371325.1 uncultured bacterium
GAAGGAGCACCTTCCGGTGCGCCGCTTCTGGACGCCCGGGGAGTTTGCGGCGCTGGCCAGGGAAGGAACGGCCATGGGGTTCAGCCACGTGGAGAGCGGCCCCCTAGTTCGCTCGAGCTACCACGCCGACGAGCAGGTCTCCCATGTTCCGGGCGCGCGCCCCTCACTTCCGCTTATCGACCCCGACTGACCCTTCCCCACGCCCCTCTGGCCGCGGGTGTGCGCTTCCTGCACGGCCGTGTTATTAATTGCATTGCTCCGTTCGCGGGGCGTCGATCGGATCTGAGCCCGTCCACGGATGGGCTTGGTGGGCGGCGGACCGCCTGATCAATCCTCCGGGTGCCGGAGCCCCCCCGACGCTGAACTGGACAGTTTCATGGACTGGCGGGGCGAGTTCTACAAGCACCATCCGAAACTCCCGCTCGATGCCGAGGAAAAACTCGTTCTCGAGGATGAGAACCGTCTCCGCCTGCGTGTCGAGTTTACTTCCATGAACGAGCACCGCGTGCCCGCCATTCTGACGCTCCCGCGCGGCGTCACGCACGCTCCCGTCTGTGTCATTCTTCACGGCGTTACAGGCCACAAGGAAGCGCCCTACGTGAGGGCCGTAACACGCCAGCTCATCCAGGAGGGTTTTGCGTCGATCGCGCTTGATTCACAGTATCACGGCGATCGCGCCCGTGATAATCGAAGCGTACGCTTTCACAACTACACGAGCTACACAAACCGGAACGCGATCATTCAGACCGCGCTTGATTGCATGCGTGCGGTGGACTATGTCAGCTCGCGGAACGACACCGACCCGGAGCGGATCGGATTCATGGGATTCAGTCAGGGAGCAATCGTGGGGTCGACTTTCTGCGCCCGCGATCCGCGTGTTCACGCCGTTGTTCTCGTTGTGGGCGGCGGAAATTTCTTGCGAGTGTATCCCGCTGCGCCTCACAATGAAGCGCGGATGCGCACCGAGGCTATCTCGGAAACCGTTGATCCGATCCATCATGTCGGGCTCATCTCGCCGCGTCCCCTTCTCATGATCAACGCCGAGCGCGATGACGTCGTGCCGAGAGAGTGCACCGAAGATCTGTTTGCCGCGGCGGGCGAACCTAAACGCATCATCTGGTATGACGCGCCGCATTCCGGTCTTCCCTCAGAGGCATTCGGGGAAGCGGTTGCGTTTTTCAAGAAAGTGCTCGGTTTCCCCGACGAGGCGAACCTGGAGCGAGTCACATGAGTAGGCCGAGCTTCAGCCTTGCGGGCATCGGGGCGCTCTGTCTCGTGATCGGGGCGATGACCGCGGAAGCGCCGCCGGAGAAACAGGAGCGCGGGATGTCCACGAACTTCATCAAGGGGCTGTACACGAACTGGGTGCGCACCACACCGGGCGCGGATAACCCTGACCTGCGAACGCGCATATACGCCGCCGGGTCGAAGCAGATATTCGAGCGGGCCAGGGCGCTGGCTTCAAAGCGGCCGGGATGGAAAATAGTGGAGGCGGACGCGGAGGTGGGGCGTCTCAAGATCGAGGCCCGCACGCGGATACTCCGCTTCGTTGATGACGTGACGATCAAGGTGAGTGCGGCGAAGGGAGGGGGCAGCCTCCTGAACATGGAGAGCCGGTCGCGGGTAGGGCTGGGCGATCTCGGAACGAATGCCCGGCGCGTGGGAGATTTCCTCAGGAAGTTCGACGACGTTGTCCGGTCGAGCGGGGAGATGTAAAACGCCGTGCTGCGAGCGGTTATCTTCGATTGCGACGGCGTCCTCGCCGACAGCGAGAGAGCGCATCTCCGCGCCTTCCAGGAGGTTCTTTCGCGGGAGGGAATAACCCTCACGGAGGAGGCCTACTTCACGCGCTACCTCGCCCGGGACGACCGGGGATGCTTCACGGCCGTTTTCAACGATGCGGGTCGTCCGCTGGATGCCCCGAAGCTCCGCGAGCTGCTCGAGAGGAAGTCGGCGCGTTATCTGGAGGAGGCGAAGGGCGGCGTCGGTCTGATTCCGGGCGCGGCCGATCTGGCCAGGGCGCTCTCGAACCGCTTCCCTTGTGCGGTTGCATCGGGCGCGTTACGACACGAGGTGGATCTCGTGCTTGATGCAGCGTCACTTGCAAGCACGATACGGGTCGTTGTCACAGCCGAGGACGTCTCCCGGGGAAAACCCGATCCGGAAACCTACGAAACCGCTCTTGCGCGGCTGAATGAGGAGTCCGGGTCAATGCCCGCGATCAGCCCCGGCGAGTGCCTCGTGGTGGAAGATTCCCGACACGGCGTTGCCTCGGCGCGTGCGGCCGGGATGCGCTGCCTGGCCATAACGACGTCGTATCCAGCGGACGCGCTCAGGGACGCCGACCTTGTGGTCGAAAGCTTCGTCGGGCTCGATCCGCAGAGCCTCGTGGAGCATTTCTCGCGTGACTGAGTTGCAGGACACCTTTCCATGAGCAAGGAACCGGCGACAGAGAACAGGACATTCACCCTGGACGAGGCGCGCACGCTTCTTCCCAGGGTCCGCGAGATCACGGATCGCGCGGGCGAAGAGTTGAGCGCGCTGGCGCGTGAGATTCACGGGATTTCGGAGGGCGACACGCGCCGCGCCATGCTCGAGCAGGAGTATGTCGAGCGACTCAATGACTGGGCGACGGAGATCCAGGAAGTGGGGGCCGAAGTGAAGGGGATGTTCCTCGTCGACTTCGATAACGGCGAAGGCTACTACTGCTGGAAGTGGCCAGAGCAGGATATCGAGCACTACCACGGCTACGAGGAGGGGTTTGCCGGACGCATGAAGATCAACTAGGAGAGACCCGCTATTGCAGCTCACCCATCTCTCGTGGCCCGAGGTCGAGCGCTATCTCGCGTCGTGTGACGCGGTCGTGATCCCGGTAGGCAGCACCGAGCAGCACGGGCCCAACGGGCTTTGCGGCACCGACTACCTGACCGCGAACGGAATCTCCCTTGCGGCGGGTGAAGAGGCGGGCATCCTCGTCGCGCCCCCGATGGCCTACGGCATGGCCACCCACCACATGGGTTTCACGGGAACCGTCACTCTGCGTCCCAGCACCCTCATGGCGCTCCTTCAGGATGTCATCGGAAGCCTGCACCGCCACGGCTTTCGAGCGTTCTACTTCGTGAACGGCCACGGCGGGAACATCTCGACCCTGAACGCCGCCTTCAGCGAGATTCATCACGCCCTCGACGGATGCCGCTTCCGTCTCACCAACTGGTGGCACATCGTGGAGGTGCGAAAGCTCGAGGAGGAACTCTTCGGAGAGAGGAACGGCAAGCACGCCACGCCGAGCGAAATTTCACTCACCATGCATCGGGCGCCCGGCGCGGTGAAGCCCCTTGGCGAGCCGCCCGAGATCT
>CBDUXZ010000311.1:0-3356 GCA_965371325.1 uncultured bacterium
ATCCAGGTGCTGAAGATTCGACGGGTCCTCCATGAGCACATGAAGACGACGGCCCTCTTCACGAAACGGAATGACCCGATAGTCCCGCACCAGTTCGGGCGGGACCAACTGAAGCGTGTCGTAAGCAGGCATCGGATCGGTGACCCCTTCATCGAGCGTCGGAACCATGAGCTTCTCTGACAGCGTCGCGTTCAGTGTCTTCTCGTCAACAAAGCCCAGCTCGAGGAGATTCGTGCCGACCCGTCCCCCGAAGATTACCTGTGCCTCGATGGACCGCTCGAGCTGATCCACCGTGATCGCGCCGCGATCCACGAGAAGCTGCCCAAGGGTCCCCCGCTTGGGCACCTGCATTCCAGGTACGTTCATGACTTACCATCCCGCATGGATCATGACCCCGAAACTGGGGCGTTCCTTTGACCGGCCTGCGCGGCAGATGGGCCGCCCGTCCCGATGCGCGCTTCCCGCCATTTCTGACGGGACAGCAGCCTTCACTGTGAATCGTCGAAAGGGCGGAAAAACTTAACTCTTCTCGCATCGGCGAGGGGGCGGGTGTATCATCGCGAAGCCGGCAGGTGCGCGGGACCGGCTCCACGCGAAATCCGGGGAATTCATGGCAAATGAAGCACAAGACGGACGCGTCAGGCTCTGCTGCCTTTTCGGGGGGCGCTCCGGCGAGCACGAGGTGTCCCTCATTTCCGCCCGCGCGGTGATGAAGGCCGCCGATCCGTCGCGCTATCAAATTGTGCCGGTGGGGATCACCCGGGAGGGGATCTGGCAGACCCCCGCCGAGCACGGCCCCCCCGAGCCCGGGAGGGTTTTCGAACCGGAGGCCGTCCCGGTGGCGCTCTGGAGCGCCCCCGGCTTTCGGGGGCTCGTTCGCATCGACTCTCCGGAGGGAAAAGACCCGTCTGCTTGGAGCCGCTGCCCCGTCGACATCGTGTTTCCGGTTCTGCACGGAACCCACGGCGAGGATGGAACGGTTCAGGGGCTCATCGAAATGGCCGGCCTTCCCTACGTGGGGAGCGATGTGCTTGGCTCGGCGGCGGCCATGGACAAGGATGTCATGAAGCGCCTCTTTGAACGCGCGGGACTCCCGCAGGCGCGCTGGATGACGGTTACATCCGATCGGTGGGAACGCCAGAGCGATCTGGTGACGAAAGAAATCGAAGAGGCGCTCGGCTATCCATGCTTCGTGAAACCGATCAACCTGGGATCCTCCGTCGGGATATCAAAGGTTGGTACCCGCGCTGAGCTCTCACCCGCTATCGAAATGGCGTCTCGCTACGATCAGCGGATCATCATCGAAGAGGGCATTCCGGCCCGCGAGATCGAGTGCGGCGTTCTGGGAAACTCAGAGCCGGAAACGAGCGTTGTGGGGGAAATCCTCCCCTGCAAGGATTTCTACGATTACGAAGCCAAGTACCTCATGAAAGGCTCCAAGCTCCTGATCCCTGCTCCGGTTGATGATGCGATCTCCCGCAAGATTCAGGCGCTCGCGCTTCGCGCCTTCGAGACGGTTCAGGCGGCGGGACTGGCGCGCGTGGACTTCTTCCTTCACAAGAAGACGGGAGAGATCTACGTGAACGAGATCAACACGATGCCGGGCTTCACAGAGATAAGCATGTACCCCAAGCTCTGGGGCGCCTCGGGAGTTCCCTACCCGGACCTGATCGATCGTCTGATCAAACTCGGATTCGAGCGTCACACCGCGCGAGCTTCGCTCCGCTACTCACGTTGATCTGATCACGTGGAACCTGAACTGGCTGCTCCGGCGACAACCGCGCTCTCAGCCTTCATAAAGGGCCTGGGATACCCGCGGCGCGCGTTGCGGATCATACGCGCCGACCGCGTCCTTCTCCGCTACGCCGCTGTCCCCTTTCTGATCAACGTCTTCGTTTTCGGTCTCGCCATTGCGGCATTTGTCTACTGGTTCGGAGATCTCTGGGGCCTTATATCGGGATGGACCCGGATCGCCCGCCCCGAAGAATGGTACTGGCTGCCGTTCTACTGGACCCTCGCCGTGGTGCGCTGGCTCCTCGCCGGGCTGCTCATGATTGTCGCCCTGCTCATCATGTGGTTCAGCTTTACGCTCCTCGGAAACGTGATCGCATCACCCTTCAACGAGCTTCTGAGCGTCGCCACCGAAAGGAGGTTTCGGGATCGCGCATCTCCGGGGTCGGAGGAGGGGTGGCGGGCGCTCCTCGGAGAGATGGCGCGGGCGGTGAGCGACGAGGCGCGCAAGATGGCTTTCTTTCTCCTGGTGCAGGCGGTGCTTCTTCCGCTCAACTTCGTTCCCATTATCGGAACCATCGTTTACACCATCCTCTCCCTGGGCTTCGGAGCGCTCTTCGTCGCCCTCGAGTTCACGGACTACCCGATGGCGCGGCGACGCATTCCCTTCGCCGACAGGCGGCGGGCCGTCTGGCGGCATAAGGCGCTGATGTCCGGCTTTGGCGGATCGCTCTTCTTCACCTTCTTCATCCCGGGCATGAACCTCATCTGCCTTCCCCTAGGCGTGGTGGGGGGGACGCTTCTCTACCTCGAGCTTGCCGAAGGGGATACGCTCACGGCCCTTCCCCGAACGCGCGGATCCATCCCCTCCTCCGGGGGCGAATCCCCCTCCCGGCCAGGCTGAGCCCGCCTTCTCCGGGGCCCCGGCGGGGGTCCTTCCGTTCGCCCCTTTTTGGCTCAATCGGGACCCCCATTCTGCCGATAAATCCCTTGATTTTCTGCCACCCAGGGGAAAAACCATGCCGGAGAGCGCCACCCCGCAAGAAGCCGTCGCTATCGGAATTGATCTGGGAACGACCACCTCGTGCATCTGCGCATGCATCGACGGGGAGCCGAAGGTCCTGGTGACCGCCAGAGGCGATCGCATTCTTCCCTCGGTGGTTGCCTTCGAGCCGGACGGAACGACGACGATCGGCAATGCGGCCAAGGAAAATGCCACGAATGATCCCAGGAACACCATTTTCTCTGCAAAGCGGCTGATAGGGCGGGTCTTTCATTCGGAGGAGGTACGAAAGGCGCGGGCGGTTTGCCCCTACGAAATAAATGAGGGCCCGAATGGCGACGCCCGCATCAGGGTGCGCGGCGTCGACTACAGCATGCCGGAGATTAGCGCCCTTATCCTCGGCGAGATGAAGGAAATCGCGGAGGCGAGCCTGGGACGACCGATCTCCCAGGCCGTGATAACCGTCCCTGCCTACTTCAACGACATTCAACGGCAGGCCACCAAGGACGCGGGCCGCATCGCGGGGCTGGAGGTGTTGAGAATCATCAACGAGCCTACGGCCGCCGCGCTAGCCTACGGATACGGCCGCGACATAAGCAAGAAAGTGGCTGTGTATGATCTG
>CBDUXZ010000312.1:0-3351 GCA_965371325.1 uncultured bacterium
CCCCCGCTTTTCCGTCACGAAGCATCATCCCGCCCACCGTCTCGATGACATCGATGGTCGCCTCACCGATGCTCAGCGCCGAGGGCCCTGTGAAGTCTTCCGGGAGAAGCAGCGTCGCGATGCGGTCGTGCTTCTTTGCGCGGGCGTAGAGATCTTCGATGCGCAGGTTTTCCTTCTCGTTCCGCCCGACGATGGCCTTGGCATCGCCGGTCACACGGAAGTGCCGGCCGAACTTCACCGATTCGGCCGTCCACATGTCGAGGTGATCGCCCCGTGCGAGAATGTCGCGGATGCGGTTGGCGACGGCATCTTCCGTAAGAAGACAACCGGTGGAAGGCGTGGGGATATCCGTGACCCCGTAATGCGCGGCGAGTTCCATCTGGGGTTTCCGGGATCGTCCCTGGATGGCGAGGAGCTTTTCGCGATCGAGGATGCCCTCCAGCTCAGGCCGGGTCGGCGGGAGGAGTTTCGCGGAGAGGGGGCGGACGAGCAGCCCCTCGAGGCCGGTGTCGCGATCGATGGCACGGAAGTGGTCCCTGCGCTGGGAGTTGGGACGCTGCCCCAGGACCTCACCGGAGACGAGGAAGGAGGCGCCGGTCTGCTCCATGAAGTTCCGGGCGATGCGGAACATGTAGATCCGGCAGTCGGTGCAGGGGTTGGCGCCGTGCCCCCAGCCGTATTTCGGCTGCTCGATAAGCTGGAGGTACTCCTCGGTTTCGCTGAAAACCGTGATCGGAACGCCCAGCTCGGCCGAAGTGCGGGCTGCGTCGTCCCTGCAGCAGTGGAAGAGCCCCTTGAAGTTGAGCCCCTGCAGCGCGATCCCCTGCTCCTGGACGACCTTGACCGCCAGGGTGCTGTCGATGCCGCCCGAGATGAGGACGACCGCCTTGTTGTTCATGGAGCTTCTCCGTCCGCCGGGCCGGACGCGTTGAAAAAGCCTTTGCGAACCACGGGGAAAGCACAGCTTCCCTCGTATTCTAGCTGCGCCGGGCCGGGATGCAAATCTCTTTAGCCCGAATGGGCAAGGCAAAGAAGTAAAGGCCTGATTACCGACCCGTGAGGCTTCGATTGGCGTCTCGCCCTGTACGCCGCAATAATTGGGAAGACTGAATTATCACGCGTATGGCAACCCAAAAGAATTGCCGCCTGTAGAGCCCCCGACTTTCTTGGACACCCATTTGACCCGGCTCTGGGAATCACTAATTATTTTGGGGCCGATTTATTTTTTGATCCCGACAGGTCTCGAATGAGTCGTGTCACTGAAGTTTTTCAGTTGTCCAGGCGGGGAATTGGGGCAGCAAATTAACCAGAACGTACAGACGCCGCACCGTGAGCGGTCTGGCTTCCCGGCCGCGCGGCGCTCCTTCAAGCCGTGCGGCGATACCGATGATGGCGACCGCCGACCCGCGGAAGCTTACTCCTTCATTTCCGGCGCATGGCCTCGATGAGCACCTTCGCCACCTCGGGGCGGCTGAACTCCCGGGGCGGGCTCTCGCCGTTCGAGAGCATCTCCCGGACCTTCGTCCCCGAGAGAAAGACGTGGTCGTCCTTCCCGTGGGGACAGGTCTTGATGCTCGCCATCTCGCCACAGCGTTTGCAGTAGAAGCTGTGATCGAAGAAGAGCGGCGTGATGCCGAGGGCGGCCGGATCGAACGCGTCGAAGATGTGGTGGGCGTCGAAGGTGCCATAGTAACTCCCCACGCCCGCGTGATCACGGCCGACGATGAAGTGCGTGCAGCCGTAGTTCTTCCGGATGAGCGCATGGAAGATCGCCTCCCGGGGCCCGGCGTAGCGCATGGCGGCCGGGTTCACGACGAGCAGCGCCCTCTCCTTCGGAAAATAGCCTTCGAGCAGAACTTCGTAGCAGCGTATCCGCACATCGGCGGGAATGTCGCCCGCCTTTGTCTCTCCCACGATGGGGTGAAGAAGCAGGCCATCGACGATCTCGAGGGCGCACTTCTGGATGTACTCGTGCGCCCGGTGGACGGGATTGCGCGTCTGGAAACCGACGATCCGGCGCCACCCGCGCTCCCGGAAGGTGGCGCGCGTTTGGGCGGGTGTAAGGCGGTAGGGACCGAAATCGTTATGGGCGGGGCGGCTGAGAACGGTGACGGGTCCTCCGACGAGCGTGTCTCCGCCCCTGTTGAGCGCCGCCACGCCGGGGTGCGCCTCTTCCGTCGTCCTGTAGACCTCCTGGGCCTCCTTCTGCTTCTCGTTGGGAAAGACCTCCTCGACGTGGAGGATCGCCAGGTGGGTCCCCTCCCCGTCCTTTAGGGCCACGTCCTGGCCCGGCTTCACGCGGCCTGCGAGATCATCGTTCAGGGAGAGCGTCACGGGGACCGTCCAGGGCAGGCCGTTTGCGAGCGACATCTCGCTCACGACGCGCGTGTAATCGGCGCTGGTCATGAATCCCTCGAGGGGGGAGAGACCGCCGTTTGCGATCAACTCGAGGTCGGAGATCTCCCGCTCCCCGAGCGTGATCGCGACGAGGGAGTTTGCCTTCCCGAGCCACGCCTGCTTCTCATCAGCCGTAGCGTCCCGGTTTACGAGATTTCCCCCGTGGGGGGCAATGGCATCTTTCTCCTGCAGAGACATTCGATTCTCCTGTTCCTGTTGCCTTCGTGGAGAGGTTTCAGCCCACCGTAATTTCTGCGAGCGGTCCTCATTTTGTCATTGCGACGAGGGCCGAAGGCCCGAGGAAGCAATCCCCCCGCGGAGGGATTCCTTTCAATCAGGGGATTGCTTCGTCGCTCACGCTCCTCGCAATGACAGAATGCGCGGGAGCCTCGTCCTAAACCTTTGGGGTCTGACCCCACCCATCAAAAGGGGGGACAGTCCCCCTGTCTATTATATGCCGGCGCCGGCCGCGGGGTCTTCCTCGGAGGGCTCCTCGTCGAGCGCCACGGGGATGTACTTCGTGGGCATTCGGAAGATCTCCACCTCCCCCTTCGTATCGATGCACTCCCACTCGATGGTGTCCGACGAAATAATATGCGGAATGACCTTCGCGTTGAAGAACCCGAGCTGATAGCTGAGCCGCATCTCGAGCGCCTCCTGCGGGCAGGGTTTCACGCAGGCGTAGCAGTTCCAGCAGTCTTCCTTGGACCGCAGATATGCCTTGCCGGTCGTAAAGTCCTTCACCATCAAATCCCCCGGACACATGCGCACGCAGGGGGGCTCTTTGGAGGTACCGCATCCGTTGCACTTGTCGGGATCGACATAAACAGGCATTTCTATTCTCCAGGTCGCGTTTCGTGCGGTGATTCGGTTAAACGGCTCGGCGGGAGCCTCGCGCCCTCCCGGGCAACGCTTCGCCCTCCTGGGCGATACCCCGCCTTACCCCTCGTAGCG
>CBDUXZ010000313.1:0-3350 GCA_965371325.1 uncultured bacterium
GAGGTCATTCCTCCCTACAAGGATTTTGTCCTCGAGAACATTCAAATCTCCAGGCCTTTGCGCGTCGTGGTCGACGCGGGAAACGGGATGGGGGGAGAGGTCGCGGGGCCGATCTTCGAGAGCTTGGGCCTGGATGTCGAAACACTCTTCTGTGAGCCGGATGGCCGCTTCCCCAACCATCACCCGGATCCCACCGTGGAAAAGAACATGGCGGATCTCAGACGGGAGGTCCTGGGGAGCAAGGCGGATGTGGGGATTGCCTACGACGGCGATGCCGATAGGATCGGGGTGATCGACGAGAAGGGAACCGTCATCTGGGGGGACATGCTCCTCATTGTCTTTGCCCGGGAACTGCTCGTCCGTAAACCCGGCGCTACCATAATCAGCGAGGTGAAGGCGTCACAGCATCTCTACGACGACATCGCCGCCCACGGGGGCCGCCCCATCATGTGGAAAACCGGCCACAGTCTCATCAAGCAGAAGATGAAAGAGGAGGGGGCCGAACTCGCCGGCGAAATGAGCGGCCACATCTTTTTTGCCGATCGCTACTTCGGTTATGATGACGCGATTTACGCCTCCTGCCGGCTGCTCGAAATCCTCGCGGCCGAGAAAAGGCCACTCTCGGAACTCCTCGATGACATTCCCCCGTTCCACGTAACGCCCGAGATCCGCGTCCCTTGTCCGGACGAGGAGAAATTTGAGCTGGTGCGGCGGTTGAAGGAACGGCTCCCCGAACTCGCCCCCGATGCGCGTGTCATCGACATCGACGGGGTCCGGGCGGCCTTTCCCGACGGCTGGGCGTTGGTTCGTGCCTCGAACACCGGTCCGGTCCTCGTGCTCCGGTTCGAGGCGCGTACCCAAGCCCGCCTCGCCGCCTTGCGAGGCCTTTTCGAAGAGGCACTCGCGGAGCTTCGGCAGGGCACGTCGGATCACTAACCACCTGAAACAACTCCATTATTTCTCCCTCAGCCCACTCAAGCGAAACGGCATCTCTGCCGAAAGGTCGAGTAACGCCTTTTTGTGGCGATCCCCGGGAGGGGGCGGCTTCGCCGTTTACTCCTGCCGAGGATTCGGGAGGGAACACCGATCGTGGAAAGACCCGTCCTGCTTCTGGTGGATGATGATCCCGAAGCCCTTTCAGCTGCGAAGCGGGTCTTTCGCGGCGAGTCTTACGAGATCCTTACTGCGGGGGGCGGCCCGGCGGCGCTAGAAATTCTTTCCCGCCGCCACGTCGATCTGGTCATAACCGATTACCAGATGCCCGGGATGACCGGCCTGGATCTCCTCAGGGAAGTTGCGCAACGACACCGCAATGTGTATCGAGTCATCACTTCCGGATACGCACGGACAGAGGGAATCCTGGCCGCCAGTTATGAGGGGGAGGTCCAGCGATTCATCCCGAAGCCGTGCGATGATAACGAGTTGATAAGCGCCGTGCGTGACATCCTGGAAGCAGCAGGCTTGCGCGAGCGGAAAGATTATCTCGAGGCGCTTCTGAAGGGCCTCCCCGTACCTGTTCTGATCGTTGATCTCGAGGGAAACACCGTCCTGGCAAACGGCCAATGCGGTGAGCTCCTGGGGGAGGACGTCCGATCACTTGTGGGAACGCCAATGAGGGCCTTCTTCAAACGCGGGTGGGAAGAAGCGGCGGCCCTTCAGGAACGCCTCACGAACGAAAAGATCGTTCTTGGGCACGAAACGCTCATCAACACGGCGCATGGTCCGGTGCCTGTTCTCGTTTCCCTGTCGATCTTCAGCGATCTGGAAGGGGAGCGACTCGGGACAATGGTCACCATGCAGGACATCACGCTCCGCAAAAAAGCTGAGGCGGATCTAAGAAACACCCTGACCGAGCTTGCCACGGCGAAGGCCGATATCGAGAAGGGAGCGGAGGAACTATCGGTACTTCAAAAACTCTCCGCCAAGCTTTCTCATATGTCTGACATCGCACAGCTTCTCCAGGTGGCGACGCCGGCTGTTCTTTCTCAGGTGCGTGGCCACGCCGCCGCACTGGTAGTAAGGGCCAACGGGCATCTGAAAGCTGCCGTTTTTGCATCGGACAAACTGGAGGATGACAAACTGGACGAAGTCCGCCGGAAGCTCGATAAGACGGTTGAGGAAACACTGACTGCCGGAGAGGACTGCTGCAAAACTTTCCCCATTGGTATGACGCCCGGGCCACCGATCCCGTCGGAGTCCTCCGATACTCGGCGCGTCTCTGATCTCCTGATACCGCTGGCTATCCCCCAGGGGTGTGAGGGATTTCTCTGGGTCCGCCGCTACGGGAAAACACCCTTTGCGGCGAACGAGGAAGATTTCTGCAAAACGATCGCCGTAGAGGTGGCCCTGATCCTGAACCGCCATCTGGAGATGATGACAAGCGAGCAGCAGAAGATTAGCGCGCTCGTGGAGGGGATGCCCGAGCCGATGGTCATGCTCACCGAGGCTTTCGATCTGCTCTGTCTCAATCCTTCGGCGCGCGCCCTGCTGAATATCCAGGATAGTAAAACGGGTTTCGATCCTGCGGCGCTAAACCCCCCGGAGCTGGCACAGCTGTTCGAACGGGCTGCCCATCAACCCCAGATGGAGTTTGAAGATGACATCCTGTTTGTGACCCCCCTGCCAAAGACATACCGTGTCGTTGTCGCTCCCCTCTGGCGAAGCCCTAAGAAGCGGGTGGGCACTGTGGCGGTGTTTCATGATGTAACACAGTGGCGGGAGGCTGAACGAATAAAGGCCGAGTTCGTGGCGAACGTTTCCCATGAGCTTCGAACCCCGCTTACTTCCATCAAAGAGAGCACATCGCTCCTTCTGGACGAAGTTCTTGGCAAGATCGGCCCGAGGCAGCGGGAGTTTTTGAGCCTCGCTGCGAGAGAGTGCGCACGGCTATCCAGGCTCGTCGACGACATTCTCGAGATCTCCCGAATAGAGGGCGCCCGCCTGCACCTCAACCGAACCAAGTCCTCTCTTGTGGAAGCCGGACAATCGGTGGTGGATTCATTACGCTCCGCCGCTGCAAACGCGGAGGTAAGCCTCTCCCTTACCGCACCACCCGACTTCCCCCCCATTTTCTTTGACGTCGATCGCATGATGCAGATCCTCCTGAATCTCCTCGGGAACGCCGTCAAGTTCACACCGCCGGGCGGTTCCGCGCGTTTGATACTCGAGAATCGCGAGAATAGTGCTGTCGTCCGTGTGATCGATACGGGAATCGGGATCCCGTCCGGAGAGACGGACAAGATCTTCGACAAGTTCCACCGGGTGCAATCCAGGCAGGAACAGACGACAAAGGGGACCGGGCTGGGGCTTTTCATCTGCAAGACACTGGTTGAGATGCACGGCGGCAGCAT
>CBDUXZ010000314.1:0-3350 GCA_965371325.1 uncultured bacterium
CCCAGGTGGGAGCCAATGACAGTGAGTTCGGGGAAGGTCTCAACGATTTGGCAGAGCTTCGCATTCGAGAGGACGTGTTCCGGGGTGGGTTTGTATCCGGCGTGCCGCTCCTTTTCCGCTTTTCCATCCAGGGTGAACGTGCCTCCGCCCCGGCGATCGGGATGAATGAGAATCGGCAGATCCGCCCGGGCGATCCGCTCATAAAGCCGCATGCCCGCGAGGGCGGTTGGATCAAAGCCCTGAAGCGTGGGGTGAAGCTTCACGCCCCTGAAATCATAACTATTCGTGAAGCGTTTGATCTC
This sequence comes from uncultured bacterium, assembly GCA_965371325.1. GTDB lineage: Bacteria > JAUYMQ01 > JAUYMQ01 > JAUYMQ01 > JAUYMQ01 > CBDUXZ01. Next base: position 303 of record CBDUXZ010000314.1, read on the forward strand.
GTCGGAAATATCATCGGGTCGCGCGAGCGGATGGATGCCCCCGAAGGCGAGAAGTCTGCCATCGGAGGCTCCGACTTTCTTGTTTGTCCATGCGTTTACCTTTCCCATCATTTCCGGCCGGGGCACCACCACCTGGATGACCGATCTTGAGATGCCGACCCGTTCCATCTCGCGGAGAAGGTATTCGGGCGTTCCGTCCTCGGCGATCTCCACATCAACGATGCCCGCACGGGCGCGAAAGCCGCGGATGTTCGACAATGCCCGCTGTGCGACGCTCTCCTCGTACACGTGGACGTGAATGTCGGTTCGCTCGGTCATGTGCGATAAGATCCGTGGCAGGTCAGAGATCGAAGATCCGGGCGAGGAAACGCGCGACACCGTCTCCTGCTTCGTGGTCGATGATGCGCTCAGCGCACTCCTTCAGCTCGTGCGGCGCATCACTCATGGCCACGGGGAGCCCGACCTCCCGCAACATCGAGACGTCGTTTCGGTGATCGCCGATCGCGATCACCTCTTCCGGTCTCAGCGCATACCGCTCCATCACGAAACGCACGCCCGCTCCCTTGCCGCCAGCGCGCGCATGAATGTCGGTCGCCTGAAAATCGAACTCCCGGAAACCCGGAATCGTGTTCATCCGGAAGCGCTCGACATAGTGCTCGAAGTCTGCACTTTCCAGATAACTCAGAATGGCGAGATCGCGCGCATCCCCCTTCGTGAAGATCGAAAACTTTGTCACGGATCGGCGGGGAATATCCTCGACCCGATCCACGTGCCGGATGTTCTCGAGGCGGCCGTAAAAGGCCCTCTGAGAATCATAGCGGGGCGGTAGAGTCACCTTGGTGTCTTCATGAAAGACGAGATAGAAGAGCGCGTGCTTCTCGCAGAGATCCAGGAGCTCCTGCGTAACATGATCGTCGATGGTCTCGTGGCGGAGCCACACGCGCGTGAGGGGATCGTAAACAACGGCGCCGTTGTAGCAGACGAAGGGGGTCTCGATGCCGGTACCGCTGAAGGCGAGCTCGGTGGCGCAAACGGAGCGCCCCGTGGCTACGAAGAGCGGAATACCGCGCGCACGAAGCCGCGCGATGACGTTCCGGGTCTTCGTGGTGACCTTTCCGTCTTCATTTAAAAGAGTACCGTCGAGGTCCGTAAAGACCGCCTTGTACTTCGGCATGCCGGTTTTCCAGAGTTTGGAGATGCGTATCCGCCCCGGTGGCTTGAGCGCACCACAACCTTCCGGCGGCGCCGGGGCAGGCTGTTTCACGATACTGCGGGCGTGCGCCGGGATGCGGATCCAGGTGCGTCGAGGGCGACCGATAGGGTATAAGGAATGCGCGCCTGACTGTCCACCGGAGCCTCCCGCGGGAGCCGCTCTCCGAAGTGGCGCAGAGGGGGCCTGCGCAGGTTCAAGGAGTCGAGGGTATGTCGAACGGTGACATCATGCGGCCCGAGCCGCGACTTGGCGCCGGTGTTCTGGCGAAAAGGCGTGAGCGCTTCGCGGCGCAGCTTGGTGACGGAGTTTGCATTATCGCCGGCCCCGGCGAGGCGCTGCGCTCCGGAGACGTGCACTACCGGTTCAGGCAGGACTCGGATCTTCTCTACCTGACCGGTTTCGAAGAGCCCGATACCGTCGCGATCTTTGCTCCCAATCACGCGCGGAGCAAGTTTGTTCTCTTTGTGCGCCCCCGCGATCCCGCCGCCGAGGTCTGGACCGGCCGGCGCTCCGGCGTGGAGGGGGCCGAGGCGCGGTTCGGCGCCGACAAGGCCTACCCCCTTTCCGATCTCGATCGCATGCTTCCGGAGTATCTTGAGGGGAACGAAACGATTCACTACACACTCGGCCGGCGTGAGGACTTCGACAGGCGGATCACCGCCTGCCTGAACGATCTGCGCGCCCGCGTGCGTGCGGGTGTGACGGCGCCGGTAAGCATTGATGATCCGCGAAGGATCCTCTCCGAGATGCGGCTCTTTAAATCGCCCGAGGAGATCGATCTCATGCGCCGGGCGGCGGAGATCACCCGGGAAGGTCACATCGCTGGCGCGGGCGCCATCAAGCCGGGCGCATATGAATACGAAGTGGAGGCCGCGATCGAGGGCGCCTTCAGACGGTTGGGCGCGTTGGGCCCCGGCTATCCCTCCATCGTGGGCTCGGGGCCGAACGCGACGATCCTCCATTACATCGAGAACAGCCGACGGATGGAGGCCGGTGAGATGGTTCTTATCGACGCCGGGGCGGAATTCGATTTCTACAACGCAGATGTGACCCGCACCTACCCGGTGAGCGGCCGTTACACCTCTCCGGGGCGCGACGTGATTGATGCCGTGCTGGAGGCGCAGCGCGCCGCCATCGAAACCGTAAAGCCCGGCGTCCGTTTCGATGATGTGCACCAGGTGGCCTTGCGGTCCCTCGTGGGAAGCCTCATCGGCCTGGGAATTCTCTCCGGCGATCCGGATGAGCTCGTTGAAAAGAAGGACTACCAGAAGTTCTATGTGCACCGCACGAGCCACTGGCTCGGCATGGATGTGCACGACGTGGGGGAGTACCGCATCGGGAAGAAGTCACGCGCGCTGGAGCCGGGCATGGTTCTCACCGTCGAGCCCGGGCTTTACGTGGCGCCCGGGGCGGAAGCGCCGGAGGCGTTCCACGGTATCGGCGCTCGCATCGAAGACGACGTTCTCGTTACGGAGACCGGCCATGACGTGCTGACACGCGACATTCCCAAGGCCCCGGCTGACGTCGAAGCGCTGTTCGCGAACGCCTAGAGACGCGGCTCGCCCGCGTGGGGCTCCCCGCTTATCCCGACCCCGGTGAAGAACCCATAAAATGGAGCGCTCCCAGGGCGCCGAAGGTGATCAGGTACAGGAGGGATGGCAGCAGGAGAAACCAGATCAGCGCGCGACCGCGGCTGACTTCGAAGACGGTGATCACGCCCTTGTACCCCGCCACGGCGGACCAGAAGGGGAAGAGCAGCAGCAGCAGATCCCAGGGAGTGCCCGCCTCCCACCAGGTTAGGTAATTGTCGTACACAAGCGAGCCGGCCACGAGGT
>CBDUXZ010000315.1:0-3333 GCA_965371325.1 uncultured bacterium
CGATCACCATCAGCGCGCGCGTGATCCCGTGCTTGATGGCATCGGCCGCGCCACTCATTCCGCCCCCGTGCACCTTCACGACGATGTCGTATTTTCCGATGGTATTCGTGATCTCGAGGGGCTGCTTGATCACCATCATGGCAGTCTCGAGGCCGCCGAAATACTCATCGAGGGGCTTCTCGTTCACGATGAACTTACCGTCGCCCGCCTTGAGCCGCACGCGTGCAACTGAAGTCTTCCGTTTGCCAGTGGCGCTATAGACAGGAATTGCTTCCGCCATTATCTGCTAGACCTCGTAGGGCTCGGGTTGCTGGGCCGCGTGAGGATGCTCCGCGCCCGCGTAGACCTTGAGCTTCTTGATCTGGACCCGGCCGAGACGCGTCTTTGGCATCATGCCCCAGACGGCGTCCTCGATGATCACGGTCGGGTCCTTCTCGCGCTGCTTCTCCGCGCGAATCTTATCGAAACCGATCCCATCATCATCGATGCGAAATCGGGCGTTTCGGGCGCCGGTCGCGGGGCCGCCGTCGATCTCCTGTTTGGCGAGGTGAACGGAAGCGTCAAGGCCTACAAGGTGGGCGAGCACCGTCACATGCCCGAAATCGAGCAGGAACTCTCTGATGCCGCAGGCGGTTCCGTCACCGTGAGCTTCACGCCGCACCTCGTCCCGATGGACCGGGGGATCCTGTCGACGATCTACGTGTGCCCGAAACCGGGAGCACGCTTCAGCGATGCCTACGAGGCCGCGTACAAAGACGAGCCCTTCGTGCGGCTCCTCGGGGAGGGGCAGGTCCCCGCAACGGGGCACGCGCTGGGATCGAACTTCGCCTTCATTGGCTGGAAAGACGACCCCCGCACCGGCCGATGCGTCATCGTGTCGGCCATCGACAACCTTGTGAAGGGCGCTTCGGGCATGGCGGTGCAGAACATGAATCTCATGCTGGGCATCGACGAAACGACGGGCCTTACACAGCTTCCCCTGTTTCCTTAACCGTCTGGTCCATGCTTAGTGGCCCAATTCAGTGGTACGCTAACGTCTGGGCACCCGATGCATCCCCCCGATGGCGGCGTTGCGCTCCTTGCGCCATAGCTACGGCTACGTTGCAGTCGCGTACCTTGCCCGCGGGGCGCCTCGGCTGCCGATCTGTCACCGTACTTATGAACTGGACCATTTAGGATGTTGCGCGCAGGCGTTGACACCGGCGGAACCTTCACCGACCTCGTTGTCGCCGACGGGAAGGCCCTCCGCGTGGTAAAGGTGCTGTCGACCCCGCGGGATCCCGCGCGGGCCGTGATCGCGTCGCTCGAGGAGGGGCGCGTTCCGAGGGGGCGCAACGTTGCGGTGGTGCACGGGACTACCGTTGCCACGAATACACTTCTCACGCGCACGGGAGCGCGCACGGCGCTCGTCACCACGGCCGGTTTTGAGGACGTGCTTGCCCTCGGGCGACAGGCGCGCCCCTCGCTCTACGATATCTTCCAGACGCTTCCCGAACTGCTTGTGACCGACAAACTCCGCCTCGGCATTCCGACGCGGACCCGCCCCGATGGCAAGGTCCTGGCGCTCCCGAAGAAAAAAGATATCGACGCGCTCCTGGCAAAGCTGCGGGCCGCACGCCCCGAGTCTGTCGCCCTCTGCCTCCTCTTCTCCTACGCCAATCAGGCCGCCGAGCGGAAGATCGCGCGGGCCCTCCGCACCCTCGGAGTGCCGCTGTCTGTCTCCTCCGATCTTCTCCCCGAGTATCGTGAATATGAGCGTACAAGCACCACCTGCGTGAACGCCTACGTGCTTCCCCGGATGTCGACATACCTCGACCGGCTAGACCGTGCGGCAGGGCGTCGTCTTCGCGTCATGCAGTCGAGTGGCGGCAACCTCTCGGCGCGTGCGGCGAGCCGCGAGCCGGTGCGGACGGTGCTGTCCGGCCCCGCCGGCGGCGTTGTGGGCGCACGGGCGGTAGCCCGGAGAGCGGGCTTCGAGAAGATCATCACCTTCGACATGGGAGGCACCTCGACCGACGTTTGTCTGGTCGACGGCGCGGTGCGCACAACGTCCGAGGCTGTCGTGGCGGGATGCCCGATCCGCGTCCCCGTGATCGACATCCACACGGTGGGGGCCGGTGGAGGATCGATCGCCTGGGTGGATCCCGGTGGACTGTTACGGGTGGGCCCGCGATCTGCGGGAGCGGATCCCGGACCGGCGTGCTACGGCAAGGGAGGTTCCCTGACCGTAACCGACGCAAACCTCTTCCTTGGTCGTCTTCACGCCGAAACCCCGCTCGCGGGGCGCCTCCGCATGAAGCCCGCGCGTGTGAAACGGCCATTGGCCTCTCTGGCGCGCAAGCTGGGGCTCCAGGCCGAGAGGGCCGCGGAGGGCGTGCTCGCCATTGCCAACGTCACGATGGAGAAGGCCCTGCGCGTTATTTCTATGGAGCGGGGGCACGACCCGCGCGAATTTGCGTTGGTGGCTTTCGGGGGCGCGGGGCCGATGCATGCCGCGGACCTCGCGCGCGCGCTGCAAATTCCCACCGTGATCGTACCGCAGCTGGCGGGCGTGCTCTCGGCTCTGGGGCTTCTCTTTGCCGACGTGGCGAAAGACTATTCGCGGACGCTGCTTGTCCGGGCGGACGGCGCGGGCTGGAAGAAGGCGAGGGGGGCCCTCGACGACCTCGAGCGGCGGGCGCGCAGGCAGATGCGTGCAGAAGGCGTGCGTCCCGATGATCTGGTCATCGAACGATCGCTTGATCTTCGCTACGCCGGGCAGAGCTATGAGCTGACCGTCCCCGCGACGCGGCGCTTCGTGGAGCGGTTCCACCGGCTGCATGCGAAGCGCTACGGCCACGCCGATCGCGAACGTGACGTCGAGCTTGTGAATGTGAGGCTTCGCGCCATCGGCCGCGAGCCACGGCCACCGCTCCCCCGGGCGGCCGCGATGCGCCGGGGGGACCTTCGGGATGCGCGCCTGGGCCTGCAGACGATGCTCTTTGGCGGGAAACGGCGCCGCGGGCAGGTGCTCGACCGCGCGCGGCTCACGCCGGGCGTGCGGTTCCGGGGTCCGGCGATCATCGTCGAGCCGTCGGCTACCACGGTCGTCCCTCCCGACTTCCGCGCGGGCGTTGATCGGCACGGAAACCTCATTTTGTCATTGCGATGAGCGCCTGGGAGGGCGAGGTTCCGGGGAGGGCGAGGCTCTGGGGAGGGGGAGGCTTTGGGGAGGGCGAGGCATCCGGGAGGGCGAGGCTCCCGCCGAGCCGCATTCCCCGTCATTGCAAGGAAGCACCCCGCGCATGTCATTGCGAGGAGCGTAGCGACGAAGCAATCCCCTGATTGAAAGGA
>CBDUXZ010000316.1:0-3330 GCA_965371325.1 uncultured bacterium
CATACAGGATCGAACGCTACATCGACGCCCACCCGGGTCTCTCAGCGAGTGACAAGGAGGATCTTCGCGCGGGCCGCGTGGTGCGGGGCTGGGATCGTGAGAAGTGCCGCGTGGCCTGGGGCGATCCCGATCGCGTCCTCAACATCAGCAATCTCGGCACCGAGATTTGGCAGTATGGCGGAAACATCGAGCCGTCGACGCTCGTGTTCACGAACGGGGTACTGACGGATTTCGGGCCGTGAGCCGCCCCTCTTCCCCGGACGCTCCGCTGCAGCTCTTCCTCCGCTATCCCGCCCTCGAAAAGCGAGTTCCCCGTGTCGCGCTGATGGATCGCCCGAGCGATGTGCATGCGATTGATAGGCTCGGGAGCGACCTCTGGATTAAACGGGACGATCGGGCGGGAATCGCCTACGGCGGAAACAAGCCGCGGAAACTCGAATTCATTCTTGCGGAAGCGCTTGCGCGAAAAACAGACACCATTCTGACCTTTGGCGCAATCGGATCGCATCATGCCCTGGCCGTCGCGCTCTGCGGGAAGCGGTTGGGCCTCCGCATGATCCTGGTAGCGGTGGGGCAGCCGCCCACGCCGCACGTGCGCGAGACGCTCTTTCGAATTCTCGATACCGGCGCTCAGGTGGAGTTTGTCGGCTCCTCCTCCGCGGCCGCGATGTCGGGCGCCAGGCGCTGGCTCCTTCCCGGGCGCCATCGGGCGCGGCCCCTCCTCGTGATGCCCGGCGGCTCGTCACCGCTCGGGTGCATCGGTTTTGTGGAAGCAGCGCTGGAGCTGGATGCGCAGGTTCGTGAGGGATTGCTTCCGGAGCCCACGGTCATCGCCGTGCCGGTCGGTTCCATGGGAACAGCCGCGGGACTTCTCGCGGGTCTTTCGTTTACGAACCTGCGAAGCCGTATTCTTGCCGTCGTCGTGAATGACCTCCTCCCGATCTCTGAAAAGCGCATCTGCACCCTGGCGGATCGCACGCTGCGACTTCTCGCAAAAAGCGATCCGTCCATTCGCACCGTGAAAGTGGATCCCACCCGGCTTGATCTCTCCGTCTGCTGGATGGGGAAAGGTTACGGGCACCCGACGGCGGAAGGGAAGCGCGCGATAGGGCTTGCAAAGTCACGGGCGGGAATTGCGCTGGAGGAGACGTATTCGGGGAAGACGCTTGCCGCCGTTCTCGCGCTTGAAGAGGGCAGACGCCCCGAGGGGCCCATTCTCTTCTGGCACACCTTCAATTCGCGCCCTCTCCCGCCGCGGACCCAGCCGGCCGATCTCTCGGCCCTGCCGGAGGCGCTGCGGAAGTTCATCGGGATGGCGGGGCGGGACGGCCTGCCCGAGCCGGCTTGATTGCGGGCATTGCCGCGCGCCGGCCCTGTGACCGGTATGCCTTATCTTCGTATGACCCTCGTGTAACGTCGGCGGGATCGACGCATCTAAAGGAGGTCCGGGAAGCCGCGCACCCCTCCGCCAGTGCCTCCTTCAGCGGATCACGCGCCTCCAAAGAAAGGTACGGACTCGGAAAATGCCACGGATCGAAATGTACACCGGCCACGGTTGTCCATTTTGCACGAACGCGAAACACCTGCTTGAATCGAAGGGCGTCGCGTGGGAAGAGATCAATATCCACGACGAGCCTGACAGGAAGCAGGAGATGATTGAGCGTTCAAAGCGAATGACGATCCCGCAGATTTTCATCGACGGGGCGCATGTCGGTGGTTACGATAAGCTTCACGCGCTCGACAGAGAGGGGAAATTGGACGATATGCTGAAGATACGGAAGAAGGAAACCAGCCGCGAACACCCCCAGGCGGCGATCCTGGGATCCGGCCCGGCGGGCTGGACGGCGGCCGTATACGCATCCCGTGCCGAGCTCGATCCGATTGTCATCGAGGGTTCGCAACCGGGGGGGCAGCTGACCATCACCACGGACGTCGAAAACTACCCCGGCTTTCCCGACGGCGTGCAGGGCCCCGAGATGATGGATCTTTTCCGCAAGCAGGCGCTTCGCTTCGGCACGCGTGTCCTTTCAGGCGACGTAACCAGGGTCGATCTGTCGAAGCGTCCCTTCACCATTCAGATAGGAGATGAGGCGATCCTGACGGCCGACTCTCTCATCATTGCAACCGGGGCCTCGGCCAAGCTCCTCGGCCTGCCGAGCGAGAAGGCGCTCATGGGGCACGGCGTCTCCGCCTGTGCGACTTGTGACGGATTTTTCTTCCGCGATCAGGAGGTCATTGTCGTGGGGGGCGGCGATACGGCTTTGGAGGAGGCGCTCTTCCTGACGAAGTTTGCGAGCAAGGTCAGCCTGGTTCACAGGCGCGATGCGCTGAGAGGGAGCAAGATCATGCAGGATCGTGCCCTCAAGAACGAGAAAATCACCTTCGTCTGGGACAGCGTCGTGGAGGAGATTCTCGGAACGCCTGAGGGGGGCATCACCGGTGTAAAGCTTCGCAACACCAGGAGCAACGAGATAACGGAATACCCCACCCAGGGTGTTTTTATCGCCATCGGGCACCAGCCCAACACGGAATTGTTCAAGGGACAGCTCGATATGGATTCTGTCGGCTATATCCGCGTGGAGGGGGGCACGACCCATACCGGCGTCGAGGGCGTTTTCGCGAGCGGCGACGCCACGGATCCACGCTACCGCCAGGCGGTCACAGCGGCCGGCACCGGGTGCATGGCCGCGATCGACGCCGAGCGGTGGCTCGCCGAACAGGAGTCATGAGATTCGTTCCCGCGCCGGCTTGTCCCTCCATTTTCAGCGTGATATAGCTTCCCGCCATGAAGCTAAAAGAGCTTGGCTCCCTCCTGCGCTGCGAGCTTGACGGCGACGGGGAGATCGAGATCGAAGGTGTCGGTTCCCTCGACGCGGTCGCTCCCGGCCAGATCACATTTGCCGTTGACGCGAAGCGCGCGCTCTTGCTCGATAAAAGCGAGGCGTCCGCCGTCATTCTCCCCCCCGGCGTCTCCTCCTGCGGCAAGCCTTCTTTGCGAACGGAGCTTCCGCAACTCGCCTTCGCGCGGGCCCTCCGCGTATTCCACCCGGTTCTCCCTTCTGCGCCGGGTATTCATGCGCTGGCAGCCGTTGATCCAACGGCCCGAGTCGATCCCACCGCTTGCATCGGTCCCTACGTCGTGATCGAGGAGGACGCGCATGTCGGGGCACGGACCGCGATCGGCGCCTTCTCGTTCGTCGGCGCCGGTGTTCGTCTCGGCGATGACTGCCAGATCGCAAATCACGTGAGTCTGCGCGCACGGGCATCCCTTGGAAACCGGGTGATTCTCCACAGCAGCGTCGTGATCGGCGCCGATGGTTTCGGCTACAC
>CBDUXZ010000317.1:0-3322 GCA_965371325.1 uncultured bacterium
GGAGCTTTCGGTCACCGACGGCCTCACGAAAATTTACAACCGCCGCTACTTGCACGAGAAACTCGATCACGAGTTTAACCGCTGCTCCCGTTACAACCTGGCGCTGTCCTACATGATGTTCGATCTCGACTTCTTCAAGGAGATCAATGACAAGTTCGGCCACATGGCGGGAGACTTCATTCTGGTGGAAGTGGCGGCTATCCTGGAACGGAACTCACGGAAACTCGATCTCGTGGCCCGCTTTGGCGGCGAGGAGTTCGCCATGCTTCTGCCCAATACGAAGAAGGAAGGGGCCCTTACGCTGGCGAATCGAATTCGGGAGGAGATTCAGAACAGCCGTTTCACTTTCGAGAAGCACGAGATCAACGTCACCGCAAGCGCGGGGATCGTCCTCTATCCTCATGACGGCATCGAGACCACAGAGCAACTCATCAAGAAGGCGGACGAAGCGCTCTTCGCCGCGAAGCAAGCCGGCCGCAACCAAATCAAAGTTGCCTCCTGACCACGGCGTGTCATTGCGCGGAGTGCCCGGGAGTGCGAGGCTTCCGCCAATCCAATCGCATGTCATTGCGAGGAAGGCCGGAGGCCTGACGAAGCAATCCCCTGAGTATAACCACCAGCGCCGTTAAAACTCAGCAGCCAAATCCCGCCAGTCCGGGTTTTTCGATTCGATTAAATCGACCTTCTGTATTCTCGTGCCGCCCTTCAGTTGTTTTTCTCTGGCAATCGCACTATCGACGTCATCCGTCTCCTCGTAGTGAACAAGCTTGTCGATGTTGTACTTGCTTGTGAATCCCTTGATCAATTTGTTCTTGTGTTCGTACACGCGTTTTTCCAGATCGCTGGTAACACCGACGTAGAGCGTCGTGTTGTGTGCGTTGGTCATAATGTAAACGTAGTAGACGTTGGGCATGATGACCGGGTGGTTTAAATCAGGGGATTGCTTCGTCGCTGGCGCTCCTCGCAATGACAGGGGATTTTTCACTTCCGCTTGCCACCGGCACGCGGCTCTGCCCGTTCCTTGGGGCGTTCGCTTTTCCCGGACATCTTTCGCCAGCCCTTGAGCCGTTCCGCGATCTCCCGCTCCTCTCCTTCCGACGTGGGCTCGTAGAACCGATTGCCCGCGAGCGCCTCCGGCAGGTAACTCTGCAGGACGTGATGACCGGGATGGTCGTGGGGATACTTGTAGCCCTTCCCGTAACCGAGTTTCTCGAGGAGCGGCGTCGGCGCGTTTCGTAGATGGAGCGGGACGGGGAGGGCGCCCTTCTCGCGAAGTGCCGTCTCGGCCCGGCCGAGGGCGAGGTAACTGGCGTTCGACTTGGGAGCCGAAGCAAGGTAGGTGGCCGCCTGGGCCAGGGGGATCTTTCCCTCCGGCAGGCCGACGAGCCTGACCGCTTCCGTCGCCGCAACGGCCACCTGAAGCGCCTGCGCGTCGGCGTTCCCCACGTCTTCGGCGGCGAAGATCACCATGCGGCGGGCGATGAAGACCGGGTCTTCACCGGCATCGATCATCCGTGCGAGCCAGTAAACCGCCCCGTCGGGATCACTCCCCCGCAGGCTCTTGATGAAGGCCGAAATGACGTCGTAGTGATACTCGCCCCCCTTGTCGTAAATGAGCGGCCCCCGCTCGAGGATGCGCTTCACCACATCCGGACCCAGCGCATCCCCTTTGGGGGCTTCACGGGCATGAATCGACACGGCCTCGTCAAGCAGCGTGAGTGCGCGCCGCGCATCGCCGTCTGAAAGAGCGATCAGAAACGCCATGGCGTCTGGGGTAATCCCGGAACCCGATCTGCCAAGACCCCGCTCCTCGTCGGCAAGCGCGCCCTCGACGATCGCGCGGAGCGCCTTTTCCGGAAGCGCCTCGAGCGTGAAGACGCGGCAGCGGGAGAGCAGGGGGGCGATGATCTCGAAGGAGGGGTTCTCGGTGGTGGCCCCGAGGAGGAGGATCGTGCCCTGCTCGACGTGGGGGAGCAGCGCGTCCTGCTGGCCTTTATTGAAGCGGTGAATCTCATCGATGAAAAGAACGGTCCGCCGCCCGCCCCCCCGAAGCCGCCCGTCGGCCTCGGCCACAACGCGCCTGATCTCCTTCACGCCCGAGAGAACCGCGCTGAGCGACTCAACGTGGGCGTCGAGCGCGTCCGCGACAAGCCGGGCAAGTGTGGTCTTTCCTGAACCCGGCGGGCCCCAGAAGATGATCGAGGGGAGCTGTTTCGTCTTCAAAAGAAGGGAGAGCGGCGCGCCCTCGTCCAGAAGCTGTGGCTGCCCGACGAACTCGGCAAGACGCCGGGGACGCATCCGGTCGGCCAGGGGCGCATGCCGCGCCGCCTTCGCGGCTTCGCTCTTCTCGAAGAGATCCATGGGGCGAGGCTATCACAAAAAAGGGGACGCTCCCCTTTATCGCCAGGCGGCTCGGTTGCTCGAAAAAGGTTCTGATAAAGGGGAGCGTCCCCTTTTTTATTGAACGCCGCCGCGCTGCATGGTAACGGTAAGGTTACTCCCACCGTCTTTCTCCCCCCAACAGGAACATCCGATAAAGAGGCTGGGGTTCCGTGTCCCGGCCCGGGAAAGCAGGCGATGCTTCAGGAACTGCACGTCCGGGATCTCGCGATCATCGACAATATCCGGGCTGAGTTCGGCCCCGGTCTGAACGTTCTCTCCGGGGAGACGGGCGCGGGCAAATCCATCGTGGTCGACGCCCTCGCCCTTGCGCTCGGCGGGCGCGCCACGGGCGATCTCGTCCGGGCGGGAACCCGTTCAGCCGTGATCGAGGCGGTGTTCAATATCAGCGCCCGGCCGGAGCTGCGCGAGCAGATGGAACGGCTCGGCCTGGATCCCGCGGACGAGCTTGTCGTCCGGCGCAGCGTTACCCCCGGCGGAAAGGGAAGGGCGCACGTCAACGGAAGCCCCGTGACCCTCGGAATGCTCGCCTCTCTCACGGGCGATCTCGTGGAGATTCACGGCCAGCACGAGCACCAGCGGCTTTTGCGGACCGAGACCCAGCGGGATCTGCTCGACCGGGCCGCGAAGCTCGAGGATCCACGGGGGGAGATCTCCGAAGGGCTCGCAGATTGGCGCCGGCTCCACGCCGAGAGTGAGAAGCTGCGCGTGAGCGATGAGGAACGGCTACGCCAGATCGATTATCTGCGCTTCCAGATCGAAGAGATCACGGAGGCCGACCCGGAGCCCGGTGAGGATGAGCGCCTTGCGGCCGAGCAGGCGCGCCTTGCAAACGCGGGACGCCTTCTCGAGAGCGTGGGGGGTGCGGAGGCGCTCCTTTATTCCGGCGACGGGGCGCTCGTTGAAACGCTGGGGCGGGTGA
>CBDUXZ010000318.1:0-3315 GCA_965371325.1 uncultured bacterium
GCCGGTCCTGCTTTGACAGCCTGGCCCCCACGAGCAGATCGGGTCTGCGCCGGAGTGTACGCCTAATTGACTCCTTGCGCCGCCACCGCGCTACCTTCCCGTGGTCTCCGCCGAGAAGGACCTCCGGAACTTCGAGTCCCCCGACCGACGCCGGGCGAGTAAACTGCGGGTATTCTAGCAGACCGTCTTCAAAGCTGTCGGCAGTCGTGGAGGCTGCGTTTCCCACAACGCCGGGAACCAGCCGGACAACCGCGTCCACCACCGTGATGGCGGCGGACTCCCCGCCCCCCAGCACGTAATCGCCGATCGACATCTCCTCGTCGACCGCGAGGGCGCTCACACGCTCGTCGATTCCGCCGTATCGGCCGCAGACAAAGACCAGATGGCGCCGCGCCGCGAGCCTCCGGGCAGCTGCCGGGTCGAGCAGTTTGCCGGCCGGCGAGAGGAGAACCACCCAGCCGTTACGCCCCTTCACCCGTTTGATCGCACGCAGCACGGGACCAGCCATCATCACCATGCCATCGCCGCCGCCGTACGGGGCATCGTCGGCAACGCGGTGCCGCCCCTCTGCGTCTTCCCGGATGTCGTGCACCCGGATATCTATAAGGTTCCGCTCGCGCGCCTTCGCCAGGAGCGAATGGTCGAAGGGGGAGTCGAAAATGCCGGGGAAGAGCGTCAGGAGATCGATGCGCAACCGGGGCGAGCGGACCGCACGCTTTTTCCGGGCCCGATCAGTCCGGGCTTTCTCCCCGCCCGCTCCCTTTCCGCCGGTCGAGCGGGCGCCTCTTCTTCCCGTCACCGGATTTCCCCGTTCCCCGCCGGGCCTGCAAAGGCTCCCCGCCCGCCGCCTCCCAGAAGCGAGGCGGCCGGACGCGTATCACGCCCTCCGCGGGACTTACTTCCTTGAGCACGGCCCGTGTGAACGGAACAAGCCGCTCTTCCGAATTCGGATCGCTTCCGCTCACGATGAGCAGATCGAAGGCCGGCGTCTCAACGACCTCCTCGACGGTGCCGAGACTCTCACCCTCGGCATCCACCCGCATACCGACGAGATCAACCTGGTAAAACTCCCCTTCGCCGGGGGGCGGAAACGCCCCACGCGGGAGGAATAATTTCGATCCACCGAGCGCACGGGCCTCTTCCGGCCCGTTGATACCCCGCAATTTCAGGATGGGTCGTCCGGCCCGCCCGCGCAGGCTCTCCACCACCATGAGCCGCGCGTCAAGCTGTGTGGGGCCAACGAAAACGGACCGGGCTTCGTCCAGCGCTCCGGCCGTCCGGCCGAGAATGTCGATCTTGACTTCCCCGCCAAGGCCGTGCGCCTTTCCGATGCGCGCCAGGCTGATAAGGCGGCTCCGCGACGAAACACCCCCGGGGGCGGTTTCTTCTTTCGGCGCACCCGCCGCAGCTACCTTCACTTTCGTCAGGCGTCGCTGCCCGCTGCCGTCAGGAGACCATGTTTCTTCAGCAGGCTCTTGACGGTCGGACTCACCGTGGCGCCCCGGGAGAGCCACTTCCGCACGGCCTCCCCGTTGAGTTTCGCCTCCCCGGCGTCCTTCGTCGGATCATAGTTCCCCAGAATTTCGAGGAACTTCCCGTCCCGGGCATTTCGTGAATCCGCTGCGACCAGCCGGTAATGCGGCCTTTTCTTCGCGCCTTTTCGTGTCAGGCGAATCGTAACTGGCATGAAACGTCTACTCCTAGGTGTGGATCTCGGGGTTCAGATCGGAAAACGCCTTCCCATCGCCTTCATGGGTCCGCGCGTCATCTGCTTCATCATCTTGCGCGCCTGTACGTACTGCTTGAGCATCCGGTTGACCTGCTGGACCGTGGTGCCACTTCCCATGGCGATGCGGCGCCGGCGACTCCCGTTGAGGATCTGGTGGTTTTGCCGCTCCGACAGGGTCATGGAGTGGATGATAGCCTCGACGCGCACCAGTTCTTTCTCGTCCACCGAAAAGCCCTTCTTCTTCTTGAGCTGGCCCATGCCGGGAATCATATCGAGCATTCCCTCCAGGGAGCCCATCTTCTTTATCTGTTGAAGCTGCGAGAGGAAATCCTCCAGGGTGAAGCTGTTGCGGCGGATCTTTTCGGCGAGGACTTCCGCCTCCTCCACATCCATGACTTCCTCGGCCTTCTCGACCAGCGACACGATGTCGCCCATTCCGAGAATCCGGGAGGCCATGCGATCCGGATGGAACGCCTCGAGAGCGTCCATCTTCTCCCCCACGCCGATAAACTTGATCGGCTTGCCGGTCACCTTCGTGAGGGAGAGCGCCGCGCCACCGCGCGCATCGCCATCCATCTTGGTGAGAATGACGCCGGTGAGATCGAGCCGATCGCCGAACGACTTCGCGATGTTCACGGCGTCCTGGCCCGTCATTGCGTCCGCCACCAGGAGGATCTCATTCGGGGCGATCGCGGTGCGGATGCGCTCCAGCTCCGCCATCAGCTCATCATCGATGTGCAACCGACCCGCCGTGTCTACAAGAACGGTGTCACAGCCCTCGCGCTCCGCCTGGCGCACGCCCGCCCGGACGATCTCCACCGGATCCGCATCCGGTTGCGTGTCGTAGACGGGCACGCCTATCTGCCGCCCGAGGGTCTTCAACTGCTCGATGGCGGCCGGGCGGTTCACGTCCGCAGGAACAAGATAGGGCGCTCGCTTCCTCCCGCGCAGAAGCATGGCCAGCTTTCCCGCCGTCGTCGTCTTTCCCGATCCCTGGAGGCCGACGAGCAGGATCGGCACGGGCGGCTTCGCGCTCAGCTCAAGATCGTGGTGCCCGCCGCCCATGAGATCCACGAGCGCGTCATTGACGATCTTCACGAACTGCTGGGCGGGCGTGATGCTATCGAGCACCTCGCGCCCGAGCGCCTTCTCTTTGACCTGATCCGTGAAGGCGCGGGCCACCTTGAAGTGCACGTCGGCCTCGAGGAGGCTCATGCGCACCTCGCCGACCGCCTCGAGGATGTTCGATTCCCGGATCTTCCCGTAGCCGCGAAGCTTCTTGAAGGTGCCCGCGAGCTTGTCGGAAAGCGTGTCGAGCATAGGCTGGCTGATCCTTCCCCTGCTTTTCGGAAATCCCTTTAGTTTCAGGGCGTTGGCACGATCCCGTCAGGGAGAGCCGCGGAACTGCGGGAATTTACGCCGAAAGCGCCAACCTGTCCACGACTGCGGTAAAACGGGACGCGCCTCTTTTCAACCCAGTCATTGCGAGGAGCGAAGCGACGAAGCAATCCCCTGATTGAAAGGAATCCTTTTCGGGGGGGGATTGCCACGTCGGGCCTGCGGCCCGCCTCGCAATGACAAGTTTT
>CBDUXZ010000319.1:0-3304 GCA_965371325.1 uncultured bacterium
GTACGGCGTCTATGGCGGCGGCGGCCGGCTGGCCTTCGACTGGCTTATGAGTGATCACAGCGGTACGCCGCAATGGGAGCATTTCGTTCGCGAAGCGGCTCGCATCGCGGTTCTAAACCTCGACGCGGTTCCCGCCCCCGCGGGATTCATGGACGTTGTGCTCGGTCCGGGCTGGCCCGGCATTCTGCTGCACGAGGCGATTGGCCACGGCCTCGAGGGGGACTTCAACCGGAAGAAGACGAGCACGTTCTCGGGACGCGTCGGCGAGAAGGTCGCGAGCGATCTCTGCACCGTCGTGGACGACGGCACAATCGTCGACCGCCGTGGGTCATTGAACATCGACGATGAAGGAACACCCACCGAGCGAACGGTTCTCATCGAAAACGGAATGCTGCGCACCTACATGCAGGACAAGCTGAACGCGCGTCTCATGGGAATGAAGCCGACCGGAAACGGGCGCCGCGAGAGCTATGCCCACATCCCGATGCCGCGCATGACCAACACCTTCATGCTGGGCGGCCAGGACAATCCCGAGGAGATCATCCGGAGCGTGAAGCGCGGTCTCTACGCCGTCAATTTCGGGGGCGGCCAGGTCGACATCACAAACGGGAAGTTCGTCTTCAGCACGAGCGAGGCCTATCTCATCGAGGACGGCAAGATCACGCGCCCCGTCAGGGACGCCACGCTCATCGGCAACGGCCCCGACGTGCTGACGCGCGTCTCGATGGTGGCGAACGATCTCGCCCTCGACGAGGGCGTGGGCGTGTGCGGGAAGGACGGACAGGGGGTTCCTGTGGGCGTCGGACTTCCCACGATCCGGGTCGACGGAATCACCGTCGGAGGAACGCAGGGATGACGTCCGGAAATCTCGATCTGCAGGAAGCCGCGCGACGGGTTCTCGATGCGGCCACCAGGCGCGGGGCGACGGCGGCCGACGCCATCGCGGTGGAAGACCGCGCCCTCAGCGCGTCGGTCTATCGCGGCGCCATCGACAAACTCAAGACCGCGAACGAGCGGGCTCTCGGGCTCCGCGTGTTCTATGACCACCGTTCCGCCACGACCAGCACGAGCGACTTCTCGAAGGAATCCCTCGAGCGCCTCGTGGATGATACCTGTGCGCTCGCGCGGGTCACCGCAGAGGACCCCTTCGGCTCCCTGCCCGAACACGACGCACTGGCGACCGAGTTTCCGGATCTCGATCTGCACGATCCGGAAGGGGCGGGACTCTCCGTCGAGGATCAGATCGAGCGCGCCCGGCGCGCCGAAGCGGCGGCCATGTTGGTGGATCCTCGCGTGAAGAACATGGACGCCGTCGACTGGGAAGGCCGCGAGGGACGGTTGGTTATCGCAAACACCCACGGCTTTAGCGGAGAGGTGGCGGGAACGGAGTTCTTTCTTTACGTGTCACCCATCGCCGAGCAGAACGGATCGATGCAGCGCGCCGATCATTTTACGGCGGGGCGAAAGCTCGCACGGCTCGATACGCCGGAGGAAGTCGGACGAATCGCGGGGGAGCGCGCTATCCGCAGGCTCGGAGCCAGGAAGATTGCCACGACGAAGGCCCCGGTGATCTTCGATCCCGACTCCGCGTCGTCGCTCATCGAACACCTCGGCGAGGCCGTGGCCGGCTCGTCGGTCTACAAGGGGACAAGCTTTCTGATCGGGAAGATGGACGAGAAGATCGGCCCAGAACGAATGACCGTTGTCGATGACGGAACCATCGCGTCCGCCCTCGGCTCCGGCCCCTTCGACGGCGAAGGACTTCCGGTCCGGCGAACAGTGGTCGTGGAGCAGGGGCGGCTGAAGGGCTGGCTCCTCGACACCTATTCGGCCCGGAAGCTCGAACTGAAATCCACCGGAAACGCGCAACGCGGCGTCTCGAGCGGCCCCACCGTCGGGCCGCACAACCTCTTTCTTGAGCCCGGCGGTGAGAGCTCCGAGGATCTCATCCGTTCCGTGAACTCGGGACTCTACGTCACGGAGCTGATCGGATTCGGTGTCAACCCCATCACGGGTGACTACTCTCGCGGCGTGGCCGGTTTCTGGATCGAGAACGGCGAGCTGGCCTACCCCGTGGAAGAGATCACGATCGCGGGCAACCTCCTCTCGATGTACGCGCGTATTGAGGCGGTGGCCAATGATCTCGATCTCAGAAGGACGGTTGCGGCGCCGACGCTGCTCATTGGAGAGATGACGATCGCCGGAGACTGACCTGCCGGCCATCCCCGCAACACAGCATTCGCTTCGAAGGGCGCCAATCGGGGCGGCCGTTGTTTCACGGAAGGCTTCCGGCGGGAGCGTCATGGGCGTCACGATTCACTACCGGGGAACGCTCCGGGATCCCCGAAAGCTCGAAGAGTTTTGCGCGGAGGTTCGCGCGCTCATCGAACCCTGGGGCTGGGAGGCGCGCCCCTACGAAGTCACCTCGAAGAAAATCCGCATCATGGCTTACGCCACGGGGCGGCACGAGGGCCGCGCAGTGGCGGGCCGCCTGCTCTCCACCTATCGCCTTCGCGGTCTCATTCTGCTTCCCCACTTCGCCTGCGAACCTGTTCCGATCCTCATCGAAACGCATTCGGGCCTTCTCATGGATTTCGAGGCGCCGCCGGATCACTCCACCCTCGAAACCGGAACGTCCGTTAAAACCCAGTTCGCACCTATCGAGGTTCATGAGCGCGTTTGCAAACTGCTCTACGAGATCAGGGAGGGTTTCATTTCCGATCTCGATGTCTCGGACGAGGGAGACTACTTCAGAACGGGCGACAGGGAGATTTTGCAGCTATCCCGCAGTCATGTTGAACGCGATCTCGCCCAGCGGGCAAGCGAGGCCGCCGCCCATGGGGCGGCGTGGCGCGTGGGTTTCCGCGTCCCGCGGGGAGAGGGCTGCTACAGGCTCCTCGATTTTGTCGTGGGAAGCGAGAAGGATTCCCGGTTCCAGCTCGGCAACACCGTCCCGAACCGAGTCGAGCCGGGAATTCTTATATACGTGAAGCGCGAGCAGAAGCTTTACATGACCGATCAGATCCGGCTCGTGCTCGAGGCCTGCGAAGCCCATGGAAAGAAGTTCCGACTCGTGGTCGCCAAGGGGGTAACGCTCTCCCAGGGGCTACTTGCTGCGCTGGAAGGCTCACGGCGCTTCGACGGACTCGAGGAGAGCGACCAGACGGCCGACGCCGGATTGTATCTCTCTGTTCTCGACAAGGAATTCGAGATCGACTACGGCGGTGTCGAGGTAGGCCCATGGACACAGTTTCAGAAGTACCGCGACGCCATTCACAACCGGCTGGAACGCCGGCTTCTGCGC
>CBDUXZ010000320.1:0-3297 GCA_965371325.1 uncultured bacterium
AACCCGGAGCTCCAGCCGGAGAAGGCCTACAGCATGGAGGGGGGGGTCAGCTTCAGCTATTTCGACGATCGCGTCGGCGGCGACGTCACCTATTACCGGATCGACTACGAAGATCTGATCGTTTTCGTCACCCTGGCCGGTCCGCCCTTCTTCAGTCTCGAGAACAAGGCGAAGGCGGTCACGGAGGGGGTGGAGATCAGCGCCTTCGCGGGCCGCTGGAAGGGATTGAAGTTCGCCACGACCTATACCTTTCTGCACTCCAGGGACGAGTCCGGTGAAAAGCTGCCACGGCGTCCCCGGCACAAGGGAAGCGCCACGCTCTCCTATGTGCGCGATCGGTTGTCGCTGTTGACGGAGGTCAACTATGTCGGCGAGCAACGGGATCCCTTTGATTTTCTCGCGGCCGACGGGCGGGTGCGGGTGGGAAACCTCCCCCGTTACCACACGGTGAACTTCTCGGGCAGCTATGATCTCCTGCGCGACCGGGGGCCGGTGAAGAAGCTCCAGATCTTCACGCGCGTCAACAATCTCTTCGATACCAGCTACGAGGAGGTGAAGGGATTCCCGGCGGCGGGCGTTACCGCCTTTGGAGGCGTTCGCATTTTTATGTTCTGAGCAGAATATAAAGTGGGGAGCGTCCCCATTTTCTGGAGCACGGCCATGCGGTATCTGGGATACAGCGCGCTTCTTCACGGGCTTCTCGTGGTTGCGCTTCTGACGTGGGCGTCGACGGCCGTGGAACGCGCGGGACCCGGAGCAGTGCGCGTTCTGCTTCTGGCCGATGAGGGACTGAACCGGATCGGCGATCCGCAAAATGCCGCGGCCAGTGATTCGAGCGAGGCCGGAAAACCCGAAGCGAAAAAAGAGCGGAAAGCGGTGCCGCCCGTGCCGAGGGTGCGCCTCCTCGATGAAGCGGAAACAAAACGGGGTGGCGCGTTGGGCGCCGCTGCGCTCGCCACAATGGAAGGCACGGGGGGAGAGCATCGCGTTGCGCGCCGGTCGCCGGGCGGTGATTTTGAGGGATTGGGCCGCCGCGGCGGGGGAGGCGTCGTTCGCAATCGCCGCATTGCCATCATCCAGGAACGCATCCAGAAGGCGCTCTTTTATCCCCGCAAGGCACGCCGCCGGGGCATCGAGGGGACGGTTCACGTTCGTTTCGATATTCTCCGGGACGGCCGCGTTGACGGGCTTGCGGTGCAGCGAAGCTCGGGCCATTCCATGCTCGATCGCGCTTCCGTAAAGACCATCGAACGCGCCCAGCCCTTCCCCTTCGTGGCGGGCGCGCTGGAGGTGCCCGTGGTCTTCCGCCTCACCGGCGCCCGGTAAAAACAGGGACGCTCCCCTTTTTGCAAATCGGACGCTCCTCCCTTACCATGCATCGCGTTTTCCGGTGACGCACTCTAAAGCGTGTCCCTCATTCACGGAGAAGCAAGCGCCATGTCGAAGATTGATCGGATTTGGGGGCGGGAGATCCTGGATAGCCGCGGAAATCCCACCGTGGAGGCGGAAGTGTGGACCGAGGGCGGCGCGCATGGGCGCGCCGACGTTCCTTCCGGCGCCAGCACCGGAACAAGGGAGGCGCTGGAGCTTCGGGACGGCGACGCGAAGCGCTACGTCGGAAAGGGGGTTCTCCTTGCGGTCGAGAGCGTGAGAAACGTCATCGCCCCCGCGCTCAAGGGCGCGGAGGTTTCACGCCAGAGCGAGGTGGACAGGCAACTCATTGATCTCGACGGGACCGATACGAAGTCGAAGCTCGGGGCGAATGCGATCCTTGCCGTTTCGATGGCGGCAGCCCATGCCGCTGCCGCGGAGCAGGGCGTTCCGCTCTATCGATACCTCGGCGGAGAAAAAGCAAACCTGCTTCCCGTCCCTCTCATGAACATCCTGAACGGTGGCGCCCACGCGGACAACAACGTCGACATCCAGGAGTTCATGATTGTCCCCCTGGGGCTCGCCACGTTCTCGGAGGCCCTTCGCGCTGGCGCGGAGATCTTCCATGCGCTAAAGAGCGTGTTGCGGGCGAAGGGGCTCTCTACCTCAGTGGGCGACGAAGGGGGCTTCGCGCCCGACCTTCGTTCGAACCTCGAAGCGATCGAGGTTATTCTCGAGGCCATCGCGGGAGCAGGTTATTCCCCCGGCGAGGATGTGGCGCTGGCACTCGACGCCGCGGCGAGCGAATTCTACAAGGAGGGGAAGTATCACCTCGCCTCCGAGAAAGACCCGGTTAAGACGGCCGAGGAGCTGAACGCGTTTTACGCCGACATGGTCGAACACTACCCTATCGTCTCGATTGAAGACGGCCTGGCCGAAGACGACTGGGAGGGCTGGAAGAAGCAGACAGAAAAACTGGGCGCCCGTGTCCAGCTCGTCGGGGACGATATCTTCGTCACGAACACGACGATTCTGAAGCGCGGAATTGATCAGGGAATCGCCAATGCCATTCTCATCAAGCTCAACCAGATTGGCACCGTCACCGAAACGCTGGAAGCCATCCGGATGGCCTCCGCCGCGGGCTACGCCTCCGTCATTTCCCACCGATCGGGCGAGACCGAGGATGTGACCATCGCGGACCTGGCCGTCGCCACCGGCTGCGGCCAGATCAAGACCGGATCGCTCTGCCGCACCGACCGCGTGGCCAAATACAATCAGCTCCTGCGAATTGAAGAGGAGCTCGGCGGCAAGGCCCGTTACGCGGGGCGAGGAGCCTTCGAACGCGCCTGAAAGAATGCTTGTCGCCCCCTTCGGGCGCGTGTTAGCATCTTCCATTCCTTCCCCCCGCCCGGCTTCGTCGGGCCGTTCCCCCCAGGGAGACAACAGGCATCCCGGGCAGAGGTAGGCCTTTGCAGGTCAAGAAGGCAGTGATCCCTGCCGCAGGCTTGGGCACGCGCTTCCTCCCGGCGACCAAGGTGATTCCCAAGGAGTTGCTCCCGGTCGTCAACAAGCCGGTCATTCAGTATGTGGTCGAGGAAGCCGCGGCGGCCGGCATAACGGACGCCATCTTCGTCGTTTCAAGCAGCAAGGCCGCAATCCTCGATCACTTCGACTACCTGTTCGAAATAGAAGAAACCCTCCGGAAAAGGGGGAAGCAGAAGATCATCGAAGAGATGGAAGCGCTCCGCAATCTGGTCTCCGTCTCTTCCGTCAGACAGGAAAAGCCGCTCGGTCTCGGGCATGCGATCGGCATGGCCAGGGACGCCGTCGGGAACGAGCCCTTCGCCGTCCTACTCGGAGATGATCTGATCGACGCGGAAGTTCCCTGTATCCGTCAGATGATCGACGTCTACGAGAAGACCGGGG
>CBDUXZ010000321.1:0-3280 GCA_965371325.1 uncultured bacterium
CCAAGGGACTCTCCGAGCGGGTCGTCATTCTCAAGCACGGGTTCAGGAACGCCCTCATCCCGGTTCTGACCGTCATGGGCCTGCAGATCGGCGCACTCCTATCGGGCGCGGTGGTGACTGAGAAGGTTTTTGCATGGCCGGGGATCGGGCGGCTTCTGGTGGACGCAATCGACACGCGCGACTACCCGCTGGTGCAGGGCTGCGTTCTGGCGATCAGCCTCTGCTACGTGCTGGTAAATCTCGCGATCGATCTTCTTTACGCGGCCGTGGATCCGCGAATCCGGTTTGAATAGTCAAACGGGGGGCGGGCGCATCGTCCAATCCCCGCACGGTGCCCGGGAGGAGACGGCAGGATGAGTCCGCTCGCGCGATCAGGACTGGGAATTCTCGTGGCCATGAGCCTCGTGGCCCTGGCGGCGCCCGTCATCGCACCCCTGGATCCCGACCAGCAGGTTCTCTCGGAGAAATTTATCGGGCCGACCCAGGGGCATCTCCTGGGCCAGGATCACGCGGGACGGGACATCCTGAGCCGTATCGTGTACGGAGCGCGCGTCTCGATGCTCGTGGGTTTCTCCACGGTCGGGATCTCCGTCCTCCTGGGGCTGGCTTTGGGGAGCATCGCAGGCTACTTCGGTAAGTACACCGACGAAGTGATCATGCGGGTCATCGACGTGCTCCAGGCGTTTCCGGGGATCCTGCTGGCCATTGCCCTGACGGCCGTTCTCGGGCCGAGCCTTCGCAACATCATTCTCGCACTTTCGGTGCTGGGGTGGGTGGGCTATGCGCGCATCGTGCGCGGCGAGTTTCTAAGACTCCGCGAGATGGAATTCGTGAGCGCCGCGCGGGCGCTCGGTGCGGGGGATTTTCGCATCATCGTCAGGCACATTCTCCCGAATATCTGGGCCCCGCTGATCGTTCAGTCAACTTTTGGGGTCGCGGCCGCGATTCTGGGGGAGGCGAGCCTCTCCTTCCTCGGGCTGGGCGTCCAGGGGATTCCCAGCTGGGGCGGGATGCTGAACGAAGGGATCGATTTCCTTTCCCGCGCCCCCCATATTTCGATCTTTCCCGGCATAGCGCTCATGATCAGCATCCTCGGCCTTAACTTCCTTGGCGACGGTCTTCGGGACAGGCTCGATCCGCGAATGCGGGCCTTCGGGATCGGCGGCTGACTGGAAATCGACATGAGAGGAGCGCTGCCAAAAATATCCGAGCTTTCGCTGGAAGCGAAGCTGGGACAGCTCTTCGTTGTGGGTTTCGAGGGGTCGCGTATTTCGCGGGGATTGCGCAGCCTGCTGGAGAAGCGGGGCCTCGGCGGGGTAATACTTTTCGCCAGAAACGTGAGGAGCGCGAAACAGCTGGCCCGGCTCTGCTCGGGAATTCGCGGCCTTGATACGCCCCTTCCCCCCATCATCTCGGTCGATCAGGAGGGGGGCCCGGTCATGCGGCTTCGGGTGCCGCCCTTCACCGCCTGGCCGGCGGCGGGCGACGTGGCCCGCTACGTGGCGCAGACAGGAGACCTTCGCATCGTCCGCCGCCTCGGCGAGGCCATGGGGCGTGAGCTGGCGGCTGTGGGCATTCATTGGGACTTCGCGCCGGTTCTCGACGTGAACACCAACTCCCGCAACCCGGTGATCGGCGTCCGGGCCTTCGGGAATCGCCCTGCCGACGTCGCACGGCTGGCGCTTGCGCTGGATCGGGGGATCAGATCCGCGGGGATCATCACGACGGGCAAACATTTCCCTGGGCACGGCGACACGGCGGATGATTCCCACTTCGCCCTTCCCCTTGTAAAGCGAAGCGCGCGATCACTCGCCCGGATTGAGCTGGCCCCCTTCCGCGCCGCCGCGAGGGCGCGGATTCCCACCCTCATGACCGCCCACGTCCTCTATCCCGCCTGGGATCGCAAGCGGGCCGCAACCTTCTCGCCTGTGATCCTCCAGGACATCCTGCGCGGGCGGCTGGGTTTCCGAGGCGCGATTATCACCGACGATCTGTCCATGGCGGGGGCGAGGCAAAACCAGACGATCGAAGAGGCAAGCTTCAACGCGCTGACATCAGGCGCCGACATCCTGCTGATCTGCCACGACCCGCAGGCGCAGCGCCGCGCCCATCGCCATCTGATCGATTGCGCCAGGCGAGGAGATCTGCCGGAGAAGCGAATTGACGAAGCGCTGAAAAAGATGATCGCGCTCAAGCGGCGCTACCTTCTGGGGGGCGCTGCGCGCAGGCCGACGCCAATCTCCCGCGTTGGCCATCCGGAGCACCAGAGGATCGTCTCGCGAATTCTTTCATGCATGTAGAAGACAAGGTTGCGTCAAGTGTTTCTCCGCCCGGCGTCCGGGCGGTTCCCGATGGGAGAAGCCTTCAGCAATGGAACCTTTCGCGCCGCGTGTGAGGGAAACCGTGTCAAAGCGTTTCGGCTGCCCGCGGGAGGCAGTTCAGATACGCCCCCTCGCGGCCCATGCTTCCAGCCGCGCCTACTACCGCGTGACGCTCCGGCCGGGGGACACGCCCCGCAGTATCGCGCTCATGGTTCTGCTCGGAGACGACCGGGGCATCAAGTCCGACGAAATCGTGGAGGTGGAGGCTTGTCTCAACGAACTCCCCTTTGTGAACGTGCATCGCCATCTCAGTGCGTTCACCGACGCGGTGCCTGAGATCTATTACTTCGATGCGGATCACGGCCTCATGTATCTGGAAGATCTGGGCGACACCCTCTTTGATGACGTCGTGAAACGGGCCGACGATAACTCTCGCCGAGTCTGGTATGACAAGGCGCTCGATCTCCTTCTCCTGCTTCAGACCGAAGGAACACGGAGGCTCGGTGACGAATGCCTGGCGTCCCGGACGGCTTTCACGGAGAGCCTTTTCCTCTGGGAGTTCGAACATTTTATCGAGTACGGCTACGGCACCGGACTTGGCCGTGAGCAAGGCGGCGAAGCAGTTCGAATTCTGAGAGAGGCTTTCGCGAATCTAGCGCGCCGCCTCGCCGAGGCTCCCCGTGTCTTCACGCACAGGGACTTTCAGAGCAAGAACCTCCTCGTCCAGAATGAACGGTTACGCGTCATCGACTTCCAGGACGCGCTCATGGGACCCCGGACCTATGATCTCGTCGCGCTCCTGCGAGATTCCTACGTGGAACTCGGTGAGCCCCTCCTCGATCGGCTCATCGGGGACTACCTGGAGCGAGGGGACGCGAGCGACCGGGGCGAGGGTGCGGACTCCTTCCGCGAGGAGTTCGCGCGCATGACGCTGCAGAGAAAGCTCAAGGACTACGGGC
>CBDUXZ010000322.1:0-3274 GCA_965371325.1 uncultured bacterium
CGGCCCGTCCGCAAGACGTAGCGTGCGCATACCCGCGTAGGCCTGGGCAATGCCGTAATCGGAAGTAACGCCTGCGCCGCCGAAGGCCTGGATTGCGTCATCGATCACCTGCAGCGCCATGATCGGGGCCTTCACCTTGATCATCGCTATCTCGGCGCGGGCGACTTTGTTCCCCACCTTGTCCATCATGTAGGCCGCTTTCAGCGTGAGCAGGCGGGCGCACTCGATCTCGATCCGGGCGTTCGCCACGCGTTCCTCCCAGACCGAGTGCTCGGCGATCCGCTTCCCGAAGGCTTCGCGCGACAGCAGCCGCCGGCACATCAGGCCGAGCATCCGCTCTGCAACGCCGATCGTTCGCATGCAGTGGTGTATACGCCCCGGACCGAGCCGGCCCTGGGCGATCTCGAACCCGGCGCCCTCGCGCAGTATCAGGTTCCCCGCCGGGACGCGAACGTTCTCGAAGAGCACCTCGCCGTGGCCATGGGGCGCATCGTCGAAGCCGAACACCGGCAGGTGCCTGCGGACTGTTACGCCGGGGCTGTCGGTCTCGACCAGGATCTGGCTCTGCTGGTGGTAGACGTCGTTAGCAGGATTTGTGCGCCCCATGAGGATCATGATCTTGCACCGCGGATCGAGAATGCCCGAAGTCCACCACTTCAAACCGTTGATGACGTATTCGTTTCCGTCCCTCCGGATCTCGGTCCGGATGTTTCTGGCGTCGGATGACGCTACTTCCGGCTCCGTCATGGCGAAGGCCGACCGGATTTTCCCGGCGAGTAGCGGCTCGAGCCATTTCTTCTTCTGCTCCTCACTGCCGTAGCGCTCGATGACTTCCATGTTGCCGGTATCGGGGGCCGAGCAGTTGAAAACCTCCGGCGCGAACGCGACGCTCCCCATCACCTCGCAGAGCGGGGCATACTCGAGATTTGTAAAGCCTCCACCGCGCTCGCTGTCCGGCAGGAAGAGGTTCCAAAGTCCCGCCGCGCTCGCTTTTTCCTTGAGCTCCCCGAGGATGGGGGGAATCTGCCAGCGATCGGCCCCGAAACCCTCGAGCTGGCGGTAGTAGGTCTCCTCGTTCGGGTAAACGTGTTTACCCATGAAGTCCTGGAGCAGGGCCATCGCGTGCTGTGTCTTCTCGTTGTACTCGAATTCCATGGGAACCTCGTGTGGAATGGAAATGGGGTCAGGCTCTCGCTATTTTCCTTTTCGCGGGGGCGCCCGGCGCCGCATCATTCTCTTGCCAAACCCCTGTCAGCGCCCGACCAGTACCAATTTTTCACTCTTGCGCCCCAAGGTCAAGTAGGCTCCGGGTGGTCGCGAGGGAAGCGGCCCCGGCCCCTTCGAACAGCGGGAGTCGTTATGCCTGACGCGCCTTTGTCGTGGGCCATCGAGGGCCTGGGCCTGGCGTAGAGCCAGGAACTCTCTCCATGCCCTCAGGCAATCGTCTTTGCTTTCGACCGGGGGCTATCTAATGGGTGAATTCCGGGAAGGTGCGTGGCGATCTAGGTGGGGAGTTCGCACTTGCGGGAGTAGTAGAAACCCGTCCCGCCGCGCTCGGGCAAGGCGTAGCCTTCCGCCTTGAACCAATCCGCAACCTCGGACGGTGAATGCCGGCTTTGATAACGAGGCGCGAGGAAATCGTAGGTGTTCGTGACAATAGCCCCCCAGATCTCGAGGGCCGTTACGTGATCCTTCTTGCGAAGCTTCCGGAACCGTCCCGCGAAGAAGGGGTAGAATCCCATCGCCGCGACAACCGAAACCGCCCATGCGCCCCGGGAAGGAAGCTTGTGAACGATTCGCAATGCGTCACGGAGCTGGTAGAGCTTTCCGAGGAAAGGATCCACCGTCTTGCGATCGTGCGGGTACAACCAGACGAGCACGCGGCCTCCAGGCCGCTGGAGCCGTGCGAGGGCGCGCAGGCCACCACGGGGATCCGGCGTATGATGAAGTACGCCGAGGCAGATGATCGCCTCCATCGATGCGGGGGCGACCGGAGGATGGAGCGCATCCGCCTGAACCAGGTGAAGGCCGGAAACATCGCGGTGGCGCTGGAAGGTGGTCTGTAGCGTATCGCTCAGGTCGAAGGCAAGCACCCGGTTGCCGCGCCTGGCAAGGGCCGCAGCCCGGTCGGCGGTGCCACAGCCCGCATCGAGGATCCAGGCTTGCTCGTCACACGATGAAGGGAGCACGGTCCCCGCTATGAAGTCGGTGGCGTCGGCCACGGGGAATCCATACAGGACATCTTCCTTCTCGAGTCCGTTCATGCGGCGGGTCCACTGAAGATTGAAGGTGGAGCGCGTATGTCGACCTATGGTCTGGCTGGGCAGAAGATTCGGAACACCCTGAACAATCGGGTAGGTGAAGCCGGCGTGCTCGGCGTGGAGCGTCCCTTCGATGACGTGGTCGCCCTCTGCCCGGTTTGCCTCCAGGACAAGATGCTCACCTGAAACCGGACATCGCAGGATCGATAGAAGTTCTGACCGCATGCGCCCCCCCGAGCTGCCAAGGGCGTTTTCGGCGGATGCTCATGGCGGCTTAAGTCCTGGCGCATTATTTATGGAGCGCTCGTCAGAGCGTCTATCGCTCTGACTCATAATTCCCTGCCTATAACTGAGAAAACCCCTCCCCTGGAACGATTCCCGACTGTACCGGTCGGGAACTACACAGGCGATTTTTACCGGGAATTCGTTCAGATCAGCGCAACCTGCAAGATCCGGAAATTCCGTCCACTCCCGTGAGCACTGAAAACGCGGGCGGGGAGTTCCGTCGGGCTCCAGGGATTACCCATGAACGGGAATAACTTCGTCTGACTGCATCAGCCGGCATCGACTTCCAGGCAAAAATCAGCGGTATGCTTCGCGCACGCTTCGGGCTGGTCCTCCTGCAGGAAGTGTCGTGCGTCCACCCAGTGAACATGCTTGAGCGGAAGATGTTTCTGGACGTAATCGCATTGGTGCTTGGGGATCGCAATCTCATGCTCGCCCCAGATCATTTGCATGGGCACGTTCAGCTTCTGCATTCCCTCGCGCAGGTAGTCGCCAAACTCACGGGTCAGATCAAAACCGGCCATGATATCAAGAAACGGCTGCCGGCCATGATTGTGTGCCAGCAGGGCGAGGTAGGTGCTGATTTCGGAGAAGCTGATCCGATCCTTGTGCTTGACTCCGATGCGCCGCATGATCGGCGTGAATACCACGGCATTCTGCGTGTACATCATAATCTGCCGAACGAAGGGCACCCGGTAGAGCCACATGGGAAAGGGCGGCGAGAATAC
>CBDUXZ010000323.1:0-3263 GCA_965371325.1 uncultured bacterium
GCCTCTCCAAGGGTTGCTATCCTCGCCCTTTTTTGTTTTTTTCTTTGCATGAAACTCTCGGATCTCGGCGAGTTCGGTCTCATCGCGCGGATCGCCAAGCAGGTCGGCGCTACGGGCCCCCCTGTCATCTGCGGTATCGGGGACGATTGCGCCGTCGTTGAGACGGCAGCCCGGGACCGCGCGCTTCTTCTCACCACCGATACCCTTACCGAGGGAGTCCACTTTCTCAAGCGGACTTCACCGCCCCGGCTCCTTGGGCGCAAAGCTCTCGCGGTGAATCTCTCTGACATTGCCGCCATGGGAGGGACGCCGGTCGTGTTCACCGTCAATTTTACCGCACCGCCCGGATTGTCAGTCGGCTGGACCGAGGCGTTCTACGCCGGGGCCATGGAGCAGGCAAACGCCCACGGCGTGGCGCTCGTCGGGGGTGACACGTCCTCCTCTTCGGGTGGGATATCGGTATCCGTGGCGCTACTCGGCGAGTGTCCGGAAGGAGAAATTGTCTATCGCCGTGGCGCCCGCCCCGGCGACGGAATTTTCCTGACTGGCTGGCCGGGTGAGTCAGCCGCCGGTCATGCGATTCTCGGAGCAGGGGAGGAACAATCACCGGCTGGGCCAGGCGGTGGACCGGCGCGCGCGCCAGGGCTGGAAAGGATGGTGATGCGCCATCTGGATCCGGACCCCCGCCTTGCGGCGGGTCGACATATCGCTGCGGGTGGAATCGCATCCGCAATGATCGACGTTTCTGACGGTGTCGCGGCCGATCTGATGCACATCCTGGAGCGCTCGCGCGTGGGGGCGCGCCTCGAAGCAGGGTTGCTTCCTCTCTCCGACTGCCTCCGGGAGGCCGCGGCACATCTCGGCCTCGACCCCGCAACCCTCGCCCTCGCCGGCGGTGAAGATTACGAGCTCCTCTTCACAGCGCAAGACACCCTCGACGTCGCGCAGCTCTCACGGGCGCTATCGCTCGAGGTCACCCGCATCGGAGAGATATCGGGTTCGGGACCGGCGCTCGAGATTCGTGCCGCCGATGGCGCTCCCCTGACCCTTCCGAATAGCGGTTACAACCACTTCCGCGCCTGATCTCCTGCCGTCCGAGCGGGCCCCGCCGTTCCAGGCCCGGATTCTCAAGGTAATCCTGCTACTTGCCGATATCCCACCCATGGCGCTTGAGGTCTCAACATCGCCTGAAACGGGGGCGCTTGAAGCCGATCCGGCCTTCGAGACCCTCCGCAATGTGATCTGGGCGCGGCTCGGGATTGATCTTTCACATTACAAGCACGGATGCGTGCTGAGACGGCTCGAGGTCCGGCTGCGGGCCAGGGGTTGTTCGAACCTCAAAGCGTATCTGGAAGAGCTTTCGGGCGACGGGGAGGAGATCCAAGCGCTTCTCTCGGCGCTCACGATCAACGTCACGGAGTTCTTCCGAAATCCGCCCTGCTTCGTGCAGATCCGTGAGCTTTGCCTGCCGAAGCTGTTTGTCGGGAGCGATGCGGGAACCGGAGCGGGGCATTCCCCGCCGTCCCGGGAAGGTCCGGTGCGCATCTGGTGTGCGGGATGCGCAAGCGGCGAGGAATCGTACTCGATCGCGATCCTTCTCCGCGAATATCTCGAGGCGCACCAGGCGTCGCGGCCGCGCAGCTTCGAGGTGTGCGGCACCGATATCGACGCCGCGATGATCGCGCGCGCCCGGATGAGCTACTTCGAGGAAGACCGGCTTGGCGGCGTTTCAAGCGAGCGGCGCGAGCGGTGGTTCAACAAGGAAGGTGATGGCTGGCGCGTGAAGCGGAGAATCAGCGCGGCGGTTCGCCATGAGACGGGCGACGTGCTGCGCCATGCGCCGAAAGAGCCGCAGGACATGATCGTTTGTCGGAACATGATGATTTACCTGACGAGAGAAGCCCAAGAGGGGCTGCTGGACAGGTTTCGCGAGGTGCTCGCTCCGGGCGGCTTTCTGGTCCTTGGGAGGACGGAACTACTCACCCGGAGTGCGCGAAGCCACTTCGAGACGATTTGTCCCAAGGAGCGCATCTACCGAGTGCGCTGATAACACCGGCCCCGTACCTGAGGCGCGTCACGGGGATGAGGGAAGACGGACGCTATGCAGAGTTCCAGCCGGTTATCAGTACCATGGGAGGCAAGATGAGAGTCCTGATCTCACACAAATTCATAGTTGGTTTCGTGATGGTGATCGCCACGGTCATCGTGGTGCCCCATTTGTTCGCGAAAATTAACATCACCGGGACCCTGGGCGAGTTCGGATCCATTGCGGCCGCGATCCTCATCGGCCTTCTGCTCGGCTCGCTCATCTCCAGAGGAATTACGCGACAGGTCGCCGAGATCACCAAGGCCACGAGGCGAATCGGATCCGGCGATCTCGGTCAGCCCGTTGTTCTGCGCCATCAGTTCATCGTCGATGAGACCGCCGATATTGCCGACGGGATCAACTACATGCTCCGAAGCCTCCAGGAACTGGCCGGCCACATCACGACCGCGGCTCTCGAGATAAGCACCATGGCGCAGAGTCTTTCATCTTCGGCGCAGTCGATGAAATCGTCGACCCAGGAGATCACCTCCGGAATGGAGTCGATGAGCAAAGGCTCCGCCGTCCAGATGGAAATGGTGGACAACGTGAACGGCCTCATCAAGAACATGGCGCAGAGTGCGCGTGGCTCCGCCGAGAGCGCGCAGGGTGCGGCACAGTCGTCGGAACAGGCGCGAACGACCGCGGAATCGGGATGTGAGCTCGCCCGAAACTCTGTCGAAAAGCTTCGCGGTGTGTTCGTTCATGTCGAGGAGTCGGGGAAGCAGGTTTATGCGGTCGGGGAAAAGACAAAGCACATCAGCAAGATTACCGAGGTCATTACCAGGATTTCTCATAGGACGAACCTTCTCGCGCTCAATGCAACGATCGAGGCGGCCCGGGCCGGTGAGTACGGGCGGGGGTTTGCCGTTGTCGCGGAAGAGGTGCGCAAGCTGGCTGAGAACACCGGAAAGAGCGCCGAGCAGATCTCCGGCCTGCTCGAGGAGATCGAGGATGAAAGCCGGGCAGCGGTTGAAAAGATGCGGGAGGGTTGCGCGGGCCTCGACGAGGGGAACGAGGATATGAATACGATCAGCCGCTTTCTCGAGAACATCCAGTCAAGCGTGGCGGATGTGGCGGGGCGCGCCACCGAGATCCAGCGACTCACCGCCGACCAGGCCGGCGATTCGAGCAAGCTGGTCGCCAGCGCGGATGAGATCGCAAAGGTGGCCGAGGAGAG